>JBCECW010000106.1:7413-9188 GCA_039207785.1 Pseudomonas sp.
ACGCTGGGCCACCAGCCAACGGCTGTCGCCGCTTTTCTGCAGGCTGAATTCGCTGGAATCGGCTTGCGCTGCCAACGGCTGCGGGCGCGGTACTTCGTATTCGCCCTGCACGGTGGAGTCGGCAACGTTTTGCGGTACCGGCAACAGCGGGTCGAGCGGTTTTACGTCATAGCCCTGCGGCACTTGCATGGCCGGGCTCTGGTGTTGGGTCAGGTAATCACTGCCACGATCACGGAAATAACCATCTTCACCCCACAGCCACCCGCAACCGCTGGTGCTGGAGATGATTACCGCAAGGGCAGAAAGTCCGGCCAGTCGCTTCATGCGTAATGCTTCCTCAATTAAACCAATACGCCGGACTGGCGCAGGGCCTGACGCAGCGGTTCATGACAACGCGGACTCAGCCAGGTCAGCGGCAGACGAATGCCTTCGACCATCAGACCCATTTCCTGCAGGGCCCATTTCACCGGAATCGGGTTGGACTCGATAAACAGCGTTTTATGCAGCGGCATCAGGCGGTCGTTGATCGCCCGAGCGGTTACTGCATCGCCAGCCATCGCGGCCGCACACAGCTCGCTCATGGCGCGCGGGGCAACGTTGGCCGTTACGGAAATATTGCCCTTGCCGCCCATCAGCATCAGCTCGACGGCGGTGGCGTCATCGCCGGAGTACACCAGGAAGTCGCTGGCCACACGGTCCAGGACTTCCTGGCCGCGCTGCAGATCGCCGGTGGCTTCCTTGATACCGACAATGTTGGAAATCTTCGACAGGCGCTCGACGGTTTCCGGGAGCATGTCGCACACGGTGCGGCCCGGTACGTTGTAGAGAATCTGCGGAATGGCCACGGCTTCGGCGATGTGGCGGAAGTGTTGGTACAAGCCTTCCTGGGTCGGCTTGTTGTAGTACGGGGTCACCAGCAGGCAGGCATCGGCGCCGGCGGTCTTGGCGTTGGTGGTCAGCTCGACCGCTTCGCGGGTGGAGTTGGCACCGGTGCCGGCGATCACCGGGATACGGCCAGCGACCTGATCCACCACGCGGCGGATCACTTCGATGTGTTCATTTACATCCAGTGTCGCCGACTCACCTGTGGTGCCGACCGCGACAATGGCGTTGGTGCCTTCTTGCAGGTGGAAATCCACCAGCTTGCTCAGCGCGTCCCAATCAAGACGACCCTGCGCATCCATAGGCGTGACCAGTGCCACCATACTGCCCGCAATCATGCAACCGCTCCTGCCGGAAAAATTGAGCCGTAATGGTACTGGTGCCACCAGTCCGGCACAAGCAACGCAACAGGCTGTGCATGCGCCCTCTTCTACCGTGCTCCGGACGGCGTTCGATCCTGTCCCGGCATTCCCCTTGGCGGTGCTTTTCGCTAACCTGCTGCCTTTGGTCGACGGCTTTCGCTCGCCGACCGTTCATCGCTTTAGGAAGGCTGCATGTCCACCCCCCCCGTTCGCGAACAATTCCTGTTGATCAGCGCCCTCGGCCCCGACGCCATGGCGTTGACCAATCTGCTGTGCCGTACCAGCCACGAGAACCGCTGCGCCGTGGTCAGCACCCGCCTGAGCCGCCACGGCGAGTTCAGTGCGCTGACCCTGCAGGTCTCCGGCAACTGGGACGCGCTGGCGCGCCTGGAGTCCAGCCTGCCGGGGCTGGCCAAGAAGCACGCGTTCTCCGTCAACGTGATCCGCAGCGCCGCCGCCGAGGTTCGTCCGCAGGCCCTGCCCTACGTCGCCTACGTCAGCGCGGTGTACCGCCCGGACATCCTCAACGAG
>JBCECW010000107.1:0-3046 GCA_039207785.1 Pseudomonas sp.
CAAGCCGTGGATTACGTCCTGCAATGGGCGCAGCAGAACCTGGAGAAAGGTGAGTTCGGCGACCCCGAAGAGCCCGCCAATGAGCCGCCACTACAGTTGCTCAAGGACTACGGCATCACCCTTACCGGCATCTTTGCCAAAGAGTAGGGCACCCAATAGAAGGGGGTAGCCAGGTGGGCAGGCAGGGCCGGCGGCGGCCCTGCAAGGCTCAAGGTTTTTCGTAAGGTGGGTACTGGTCACTTGGCGCGCGCCTTGCGGACCGTGGGTCGGGGGCATCGTCGGGGATACGCGGTGGGTGCGGCGGGTCGATCTGCGGATCGGCCAGGTCGGGCGAGTCAGGGTCAAAACCCAGCTCGGATTCGACCTGTGTACGCTCCTTGTGCGGCGGATAGCCTGGTAACCCGCGGTTATCGGCAGGGGCATCCTGCTCGGGCCAGTTGTCGGCATCGAGGGTGGCGTCGTCCCGGTCGCTGGCGGGGCTGGGTGGGGTGCTCATCATGACCTCCGGCGGTTTAGTCGGTGTGCTTGGCCTTGAGCTGCTTGGCCATTTCCAGGTGATGCTCGATCGCTGGCAGATGGTCCTTGGCAAAGGCTTTTAGCTCGGGCTTGTCCGAGGACTCGGCTTCTTTCTTGAACAATTCCACGGTTTTTTCGTGGGCCACCACCTGGTTATTGGCGTAAGCCTTATCGAACGACTCGTCACGCATTTCCAGCAGCAGCTTTTTCGCCTTGGCGGTCAGCGTGGCTTCGTCGGGTACTTGCAGATCGAGTTTTTTTGCCAGTGCGGCGAGGTCCTGGTTGGTCTTGCTGTGCTCGGCCTGCATGGTGGTGGCGAACTCGCGCACATCGGTGCTTTGGCTTTTTTCCAGGGCCAGCTTGGCGCTTTCGACTTCCATGATGCCGCCTTGCGCTGCGTCATCGACAAAGGCGTTGGAGTCGGCCGCCATGGCGCTGGTGATGGCGCCAAGGCTAAGTGCGCAGGCAAGGCCCAGATGTTTGAGCGGGGAATTGTTCATGGCAGGTGTCCACTGTGGTGCGAACCAATCGTCGCTAAGTAGTGGAGGGAACCGGGGGTGGAAAGGTTTAGACAATTTGCCGAATGGTCGTGGCCAGGCTAGCGCCGACGCAGGGCGTCCCCAAGCTTCTGTGCCACCTGTTCGGCGGAGTAGGGCTTGTGCAAGAACTCAAAGCCCTGGAAACCATCGGCCGACAGGCTCTGGCTATAACCCGAGGTCAGTATGATCGGCAGCCCGGCACGCCGGCGGCGCAGTTCCTTGGCCAGTTCCACGCCGCCGATACCGGGCATCATCACATCGGAAAACACCGCGTCGAACTCCAGCGCCTCCGGGCCCATGCGTTGCAGGGCCTCTTCGGCGGTGCTGGCCCAGGTTACGTCGTAGCCGAGGTCTTGCAGCATATCGGCGGCAAAGCTGCCGATTTCGCGGTTGTCTTCCACCACCAGTACCCGTTGCCGCGCGCCGCGTAGCGGCAGCACTGCGCTGGCCAGCGGCAGCGGCGCTTCGTCTTCGGCCGCCACCTGGGGCAGGAACAGGGTAAAGGTGGTGCCTTGCCCAGGCACCGAATACACGTCCACATCGCCGCCCGATTGCTTGGCAAAACCAAATACCTGGGACAAACCCAGGCCCGTGCCCTGGCCGACTTCCTTGGTGGTAAAAAACGGCTCGAAGATGCGCCCCAGCGCCTGCGGTTGGATACCGGCGCCCGTATCGGTAACGGCAATGGCGGCCAGCAGCCCGGTGTCGGCCGCCGGTGTTTGCGCCGTCGCCATCCGCTGGTTGCAGGTCAGGCGCACGGTAAGCTGACCTTCGCCACCCATGGCATCGCGGGCGTTGATGGCCATATTGATCAGCGCGGTTTCCAGCTGGCTAAGGTCGGCGCGGATAAAGCAGGGTTGCCCCGGCAGCTCCAGTACCACCCGCACCCGCGAGCCGGCTGCGGAGTCGAGCATATCCAGCAAGGCCTCCAGGCGTTGGCCGACTTCGAATACCTGCGGGTTAAGCGGTTGCCGGCGGGCAAAGGCGAGCAACTGGCCAGTCAGCTTGGCGCCACGTTCGATGGTGGCGGAAATGGTCTCGATATAGCGCTCGCGGCGCTCGAGGCCAAGGTCCGGGCGGCGCAGAAAGTCCACAGAGGCGCGAATAATGGTCAGCAGGTTGTTGAAGTCATGGGCCACGCCGCCGGTCAGTTGGCCTATGGCTTCCAGTTTCTGCGATTGGCGCAACTCGGCCTCCGCTTCCAGCAGGCGTGTGCTGCGGTCTTGTACCCGCCGCTCGAGGCTGCCATTGACGGCGGCCAGGGCGTTGAGCGCTTCGCGCAGCTCGGCGTCGGCGCGCACCCGCTCGATATGCGCCCAGGAACGCTCGGTAACCTCGCGCAGCAAGCCCAGTTCGGCATCGCTCCATTGCCGCGGCACATTGTCGTGGATGGCCATCAAGGCGGTCAGGCGGCCGTCCTTGATCAGCGGCATGCAGATGGTGGCGCTGATGCCCAGGCGCTGGAAGGCCTGCGCTTCATGGGCGGGTAACTCGTTGAGGTTGTCGTTGATGATTAGCGGCAGGCCGGCACTGAGGTTGCGTACGGCCAGCTTGCCGAAGTCCGCCAGTTTGTAGATGCCCAGAATATGCGGCGAGCCGGGCGCGGCCCAATCGCCACGGATGGTGAAACCGTCCTGGTCGGCATGCATATCGGCGTAGGCGCAGTTGGACAGGCCCAACTGCTGGGCGAGCATGCGCGTGGTGGCGGCCAGAATCACGTCGGCGCTGGTGGCCGGCGCGACCGCGCGGCCCAAGGCGTCGAGAAAGGCCAGGCGCTGGTTGGCGACCACGGTGGCAGTGGTTTCGGTGACAGTATCGAGAATGCCGACCACCTGGCCACTGTGGTCACGAATAGGGCTGTAGCAAAAGGTGAAGTAGGCCTGTTCGGGTAGGCCGCTGCGTTCGATCAGCAGCGGGAAATCTTCCAGGTAGGTGGCCCGGCCGGCAAACGCGGCCTCGGCAATGGGGCCGATCTCGCTCCAGGCTTCGCT
>JBCECW010000107.1:3056-3723 GCA_039207785.1 Pseudomonas sp.
GCCAATGGCCGAGGGTTTATCACCCAGCAGTTTTTCGAAAGCCTGGTTATGCAGGGTGATCAGGCCTTCGCCCCAGATAATCGCTTGCGGAAAGCTGGAGCCCAGGCTCAGGGCCACGGTGGTTTTCAGCACATCCGGCCAGGTGTCGATCGGGCCCAGCGGCGACGCGGCCCAGTCATAGGCGCGAATGCGCTGCACCACCTGCTCGTCACCTGTTAGCCACTGTGCCATCCGCTGTCATCCCTGCTGGTCAGTCCGGCGTTCCTTATACCGCCTGCACCGTTGCACTCCAACCTCCAGCGGTAAAAAGCCGACGACCCATGCTCTATAGTTGGCCGTGGGGGTCGTGAACGGGAGTGCGTGGTGAGAGCGTTGTTATGCGGCTTTATCTGGCTATGCCATGTGGCTGCCGCGCAGGCGGTGGAACACATCACCTTGTTTTGTTATCAGCAACAAGCGCCCTATGTGTTGGACTTTGAGCGCGAGCAAGGGCTGTATTTCGACCTGGCGCGCCGCCTGGATGCCTTGCTGCCGGACTATCACTTTACGATTCGCGAAATTCCCCGCCGCCGCCTGGATCGCCAGTTGGACGCCGGCGAACTGCCGGGCCTGGTTATCGGGGTGAGCCCGGGCTGGTTCAGCGACGTGCCGGCGTACAGCTTTAGCC
>JBCECW010000107.1:3733-9186 GCA_039207785.1 Pseudomonas sp.
GCCAATAGTCGCCTGACCCTTGCCACCCTCGCGGGCCATCGCGTGGGGCTGGTGGCCGGGCACCAGTACCCGGAGCTGGGGGCCTGGTTGCTGACGGAAAAGGTCAGCCGCGAAGACAGCGTCAGTGAAAGCGTCAATGTGCAACGGGTGCTACGCGGCTGGGTGGATGCCACGGTGGTGGGCACCCATACCCTGGAGTACCTGAGCCGCAGCGAGCCCGGCCTGCGCGACCAGCTGTATACCGCCGAGCCGGCGGTCTATGTGTTTCAGCGGCATTTTCTGGTGCCAGCGGCCTATAGCCAGTTGCTGCCAGCGTTGAACCGGGCGATTGCCGGGTTGGCGCAGGATGCCAAGTGGCAGGCGCGGTTGGCGTTGTATCGGTGATTGCACTGGCCCTCACCCCCAGCCCCTCTCCCGCAGGCGGGAGAGGGGAGCTCAATACCCTCGCCCCCTTGGGGGGAGAGGGCTAGGGAGAGGGGGTAGCGGTCTAAAGCCTTACACCCTCTTCACGCAACCCCGCCAGATAACTGCAAAACATCTGCGCCATCGCCTCGGCATAGGCGGCAATCTCCGCTGCCGTACGCGGGCTTTCGGAAAACTGCTTGCCCACGCTGCTCATGGTGTCGGTGATCAACCGTCCTGCCAGCTCACGCAGCGCATCGCTGGCCGCGGGCAGCACCTCCTGCATAAAGGTGCGCATGGTCTGCTCGGCATTGGCCTTGATCGCCTGGGCTTCGGGCGCATGGCGATACAGCGGCGCGGCATCGTTAAGCGCTACGCGCATCTGCGCTTCCTCGCATTCGGACTGGATAAAGGCGTGCACCAGGGTATGGATACGCTGCTGTGGTGGTGCAGCGGTATTGGCCAGGATGGCACAGAGCATGTCGGTGGTTTGCTGCCATTCATCCCGTTGCAGACGAAACAAAATCGCCGCCTTGTTGGGAAAGTACTGGTACAGCGAACCGATGCTGACCCCAGCGCGTTCGGCCACCCGGGCGGTGGTAAAGCGCGCGGCTCCTTCGCTGGCCAAAACCTGAGTAGCGGCCTGCAAAATGCTGGCGACCAACTCCGCAGAACGGGCTTGTTGCGGCTGTTTACGCGAGGAAATACGCGGGGTCTGGCGTTCGGTCATGGCGGGCTCGGCGGATGCGAATAGTAAAACGCGACTAATTGATCGCATTCTAGCGGGGCGCAAAAACGCGTCAAATCCTTACTTTGGAGCCGCCATGAGCACCCTTACCCAGCAACCTGTCGCCAGTCTGTTGCAGCGCCTGTTCCATGAAGCTGAAGCCAGCAGCGCTAACCCGATTTTTTCCAGCATTTCCGGTGATGAGCTGGATCGCCTGATGCACAGCAAAACCGATTACCAGGATTTTTACACCCGCCTCAAAGACCTGCCCCTGGCCGTGTCGCCGGCCACCGGCACCTTGCTGTATATGCTGGCGCGCAGTTGCCGGGCGCAGCATATCGTCGAGTTCGGCACCTCGTTTGGCATCTCCACGCTGCACCTGGCGGCGGCCTTGCGCGATAACGGTGGTGGTCGGCTGATCACCAGCGAATTCGAAGCCTCGAAAGTGGATAAGGCGCGCGCGCATCTGCGCGAAGGCGGGCTGCTGGACCTGGTGGAGATTCGCCAGGGCGATGCCCTGCAAACCCTGGCGGTGGACCTGCCCGAGCGTATCGACCTGGTGCTGCTCGATGGCGCCAAGGCCCTGTACCCGGAGATTCTGGGCCTGCTCGAAGACCGCCTGCGGCCAGGGGCGCTGATCATTGCCGATAACGCTGACTACAGCCCCGAGTATCTGCAGCGGGTGCGGGCAGTGGAGAACGGGTATCTGTCGATTCCCTTTGCCGAGGATGTGGAGCTGTCCATGCGGTTGATTTAATTCCCTCGCCCCCGTGGGGGAGAGGGTTAGGGAGAGGGGGCGGCCTACAGTCGGATACCGATGTTCGCCGTAGCCCTCTCCCCCAGCCCCTCTCCCGCTAGCGGGAGAGGGGAGTGGACGGCCGCCCGCGCCACCTCACCAATCACCATCACCGCCGGCGCTTTCAACTCAAACGCTAATGCCGCGTCGCGCATGTCGGCCAGGTCGCTGCGGCATTCGCGTTGCTGCGGCAGAGAGGCGTTTTCGATCATTGCCACCGGGGTACTGGCTGGCAAACCGCCGGCCAGTAGTTCGCGTTGCACATCCTCGAGTTTGGCCACGCCCATATAGATCACCAGGGTGGTGCCGCTTTGCGCCAGGGCTTGCCAGTTAAGGCGGCTGTCGTCCTGGGTATGGGCGGTTACCAGGGTGACGCCACGGGCGACGCCACGCAGGGTCAGGGGAATACCGCATTGGGTGGCGCCGGCCAGGCCTGCGGTAATGCCATTGACCAGCTCCACCTCGATGCCATGGGCGCTTAGCCAATCGGCCTCTTCGCTGCCACGGCCAAAGATGCACGGGTCGCCGCCTTTTAGCCGTACCACGCAATAGCCCTGGCGGGCGTAGCGCAGCATCAGGCGATGGATAAAGGCCTGGGGCGTGGAGCGACAACCGCCGCGCTTGCCTACCGAGATCACCTTGGCGCCGGGGCAGTGTTCCAGCACGGCTGGGTTGACCAGGTCGTCGATCATTACCACCTGCGCCGCCTTTAGCGCCCGTACGGCTTTAAGGGTCAGCAGTTCCGGGTCGCCGGGGCCGGCGCCAACCAACCAGACTTTTGCGCTCATTGCATATTCCTTATCACGGTGGACCGTCGCTTGGGGATCGTAGGAGCCAGCTTGCTGGCGAAGCTTTTAGCGCCCTGGAGAACGCATTCGCCAGCAAGCTGGCTCCTACGGATAGGTGACGAGTCATTCATTTGTGTAATAGCCAGGCAATCAGCAGCAGATTCAGCAGCAGTGAGGCCAGCGCCAAGCTGCGCCACACCTTTAGCGGCTCCCGCTCCAACAGCGGACGTGCCCGGGATAGCGGTTGTTGCTCGCCATGTTGCAAAGCCAGCAGCCATTCCTCGGCCGTTTCAAAACGCTGCGCCGGCTCGTTGGCCAGGGCTTTTTCCAGGTTATGCACCAGCCATTCCGGCAGGTCGGGGCGGTAGCGGCTGGCGGCAATCGGCGCGGCGAAGCGGGGCCGTTGAAAGGCTTCGATTTCGCCATGGGGGTAATGGCCGGTGAGCAGGTAGTAGAGCGTCACACCGGCACTGTAGAGGTCCTGCGCCACACTGGGTGCGGCGCCGGCATAGGCTTCCGGGGCAATAAAGCTGGGGGTGCCGGGCAGCTCGCCGGCGTCCTGGCGGGACAGCCCAGGGCAATAGGCGAGACCGAAGTCCAGCACCCGCAATTCGCCATCGCTGCTAAGCAGCAAGTTCTCCGGTTTGATGTCCCGGTGCAGGATATTGCGCCGGTGCAGCATGCCCAGCGCCCGTAACAGGCGCGAGGCGATTTCCAGCCATTGGTTAAGGCCGAGGTTGCCGTGCACACGGTGGTGCTCGGCCAAAGTGATGCCTTCGTGTTCGCGCATCAGGTAGTACAGGTGCTGACGCTGGTTGGCGTGGTGCACCTCGGGAAAGTAACGCCCGGCAACGCGGCGCAGAAACCATTCTTCCTGCAGCAGCGCCTGGCCGGCGTGGCTGTCACTGTCCCGGCTGGCTGGCAAGGTTTTCAGCAGCCAGGGGTGTTGCTGGGTGTCGCGTACGCGGTACAGCAGGGACTGGCGGCTTTCGCCCAACAGCGCGTCCACCTGCCAGCCTTCAAACAGTTGCCCCGGCTTGAGTGCCGGTGGCAGCGGCCAGTGTTCGGTCTGGCCCAGTACATCGTGCAGGCCGGCTTCGCCCAGCTGCTCGACCCGCACCAGCACGGCGCTGGCGTTGTCCTGGCTACCGGCCTGGTGAGCGGCGCGCACCAGGGCCTGGCTGGCGGCTTGCAATTGGCTTTCATCGCGCAGGATGCCGGCAATCGACGCCTCGCTGAGGGTGGCCCAGATACCGTCGCTGACCAGCAGAAAACTCTCGCCCTGGCGCAGCTCGCCATCCAGGTAATCCACCACCAGGTGCTGCTCCAGGCCCATGGCGCGCTTGAGCACATGCTGCATACCCGGTTGGCCCCAGACATGGTCTTGGCTGATGCGCTGCAACTGCCCGGCGAACCAGCGGTACACCCGGCAATCGCCAATATGGGCGAGGGTAAATTGCTTGCCACGCACCACCAGGGCACTGAGGGTGGTCAGCAGCGGCTGGCCGCCACCGTTGGCATGCAGCCAGCGGTTTTGTGCCAGCAGCAGGCGGTCCAGGGCCTGGGCCACGCCCCAGGTCTCCGGGGTGGCGTAGTAGTCCAGGGCCAGGGCCTGCAAGGTTGAGCGCGCAGCCAGGCCGCCGTCGGCGCACTGGCTGACGCCATCGGCCAGGGCAAACAGATAGCCCTTGCTGGCGGCCAGGGCCGGGGCCGGGGTCACCAGGCGCACGGCGTCCTGGTTTTCCGCGCGCGGGCCACTGGCGCTGGCTTCGGCGTAGCTCAATTGCAGGCTCATGGCGCCGCCTTATACGCGGGCAGCGGTAAAGGCGGCCGAACCCCAGGTGGTTCTCCAGCGGGTTTTAACCCCGTGCAAACCAAACCAGGCCACCAGGCCCAGGCTGGCGAACAACCACAGGCCAAGCTGGTAGTCGCCGGTGTTTTGCTTGATGGCGCCAAGGCCGGCAGTCAAGGCAAAGCCACCGATGCCACCGGCCATGCCGATCAACCCGGTCATTACGCCAATCTCTTTGCGAAAGCGCTGTGGCACCAGTTGGAACACCGCACCATTACCCGCGCCCAGGCCCAGCATGGCGCTGACAAACAAGGCCAGTGCCGCCATCGAACTGGACAGATGAAAACCCACGGCGGCAATGCAGATCGCCGCCAGGGCATACATCGCCAGCAGGGTGCGGATACCGCCAAAGCGGTCAGCCAGGGCACCGCCCAATGGACGCATCAAGCTGCCACCGAACACGCAGGCGGCGGTGTAGTAACCGGCGGTGACCGGGTTCAAGTCGTACTGGTCGTGGAAGTAGCCGGGCAGGGTGCTGGCCAGGCCGAGGAAGCCACCAAAGGTCACGCTGTAGAAAAACATAAACCACCAGGTATCCCGGTCACCCAGGGCCTTGAGGTAATCGCCCAGGGCCTTGGCCGGGGCACGGTTGGGGGCATTGCGGGCCATCAATACAAAGGCGGCGAGGGTTAACACCAACGGGATCAATGCCCAGCCAAATACATTGTTCCAACCAAAGGCTGCAGCCAGCACGGGCGCGGCGAGGGCGGCGAATACGGTGCCCGAGTTGCCAGCACCGGCAATGCCCATGGCCTTGCCCTGGTGTTCGGCCGGGTACCACTGCGAGGCCAGGGGCAACGCCACGGCAAACGACGCACCGGCCATACCCAAGAACACGCCCAGCAGCAGCGCCAATCCGGAGACGAAGGCGAAGAACTGCCGGAGCCC
>JBCECW010000108.1:0-4034 GCA_039207785.1 Pseudomonas sp.
AGATTGACTGTTCGATTAAGTGTATCGTGCAAGAGATGAACGTCGGCATTGGAACTAAGCGCCATAGGATTTACGACAAACTCCCGCGCGCTGCATGAAGCTATTATTATGGCCTGAAGAAAAATCTTCCAATCGATGCCTATGTAATTTATTCCTTCTGAGTTTACAATTCTCGCGGGAGACTTTGCTTCGCGCTCAAACCCAAAAACCAAAGAATCCTTACGAATTATTCCTCTCGAGAAATAAAGATCTAGATGGGTATCTAGAACATAGAAGGAAGACCAACAAAGGGTTGAACTAGCTCTCTCCCACTCAATGGGAGACATCCATGTGTCAAAAGGCCAATCGCTCGGCCTATCGTCTGGAAAGTACATCACCTTGATATCGGTGCGCATTAGGGTGTCTCGCACCAGCCATCAATAACATGTCGTATTGCAATGGCCACAGCATATGTTGCTATCCCTGCTCCATATTTTGCGCCCAAGACGCCGAACGCTAGTTGAACCAAATCTTTTGTCAGGGTATCCGTAACTTCCGAGCTTCCAGCCTTAGAACAGATTAATTTTTTTATTTCTGCTGAGTGACGGGTCCACCACTTCGATCCTTCTATACTTTTCTGGGCATCTGTCAGCTCGTCAAAACCTAGCCCTGATGCATTATCGCCGAGTGCAACTATTAACTCTTCGACACTTTTATCAGAAGCAATTAAATCCAGGGTGCGTTCAATTTTATCCATTTGATACCTCCATGTATTTCGCATGTAACAGTTGAGATTTGATTTAGAAACCAGACAAGACCAAATGCTTGACCGTTTCTATCTATTGATAGCGCATGAATGGATTTTTTACAGGGCTTGGATGAGTTTTTTCCGGGTACGCCGCTATGGAGTGACTGAGAAGTCGGGGTGGTTCAGATTTATTTTCCCTACTCTAAATTCCCGCTTCTGGCCGATTGGGGCTGGCTAGGACAGGCAGCAATCAGCCAGAAGCAGTCGATTACCTCAAAGCCGCGATGCTTTTGCCCCCTCACAACGACTGCAGAAAAACCCCAACCGCCCTGCGCTCTTCTGCGCTTAACCCCGCATACCGCCGTCGCGCCACCTCGGCCTCGCCGCCGTGCCAAAGGATGGCCTCTTGCACGCTGCGGGCGCGGCCATCGTGCAGGTAGCCGCTACCGGGGTTGATCCGTTCGCTCAAACCAAAACCCCACAAGGCCGGGGTGCGCCATTGGCGGCCCGTGGCGAGAAAGTCGGGGCGACCGTCGGCCAGGCCTTCGCCCATATCGTGCAGCAGCAGGTCGGTATAGGGCGCGATACGTTGGTGGGACAAGGCCGGAAATTGTGGGTGCGCGGCAGTGGTCAGTTCGGGGCGGTGGCAGGCGCCGCAGCCGATGGCGTTAAACAGCTTTTCACCTTGCACCACCGCCGGCTCATGCCGCTGTCGCCGGGCCGGTACGGCCAGGTGAGCGAGGTAGAAATACAGGTCGCCAAGTTGCAGGGCGTCCAGTTCCGGAATGCCGCCGTTTACCGCTTGCGCGCAGGCGGTCTGGGTGGCAGTGCAGTTTGGTTGCGGGTACAGCGGCGAGGTAATGCCCAGGTCGCCCAGCATGGCGTGGGCCAGCTGTTGGCGCAGGTCTGGCTGGTTGGCTTTCAGGCCGAAACGTCCAGCTTCAAGGCGCTGCCGCTCGACACTCCACACCCGGTTGACCCGCCCCTGCACACCATCGGCTTTCGGCTCTGCGGCCAGGGCTTGCAAGGTCGGCTCGTCGATGGCTTCCAGTAATCCAAGGCCAAACACCGGGGTGCCAACCCTGGCCGATGTCTGCACCTGGCCCAGCGGACCATAGGCCAGTTCCCGCAGCACAATGCTGGGCTTGCGCAGCCTGACGGTTTCGCCATCGGCCAGGCGCACCGCGTGCTCCTGCCATTGCACATCGGCCCGCCCTTCTCCCGGCACACCTGGAATACCGAACTCATTAAGCTGGTCGCCGTACACCGGATGCGGCGCGGGGCCGCCGTGGGCATCACGGCTGGCCACCGACAGGCGCAGCAGCATGCTGCGCATGGGCTGGCCCTGCTCCGGCGCCTGGCCGCGGCCGTTCTTGGGGTGGCAGGCGATACACGACACACGGCTATACAGCGGCCCCAGACCGTCCACCGCCTCATCGCGAGACGGGGCTATTACCCAGGCCTGGCGAAACAGGCTGCGGCCACGAAAGAAACGCTCCAACTGGCCTTCATCCAACCCGGCAAACGGCTGGGCAAAGGCTTCGCGGTGGATGCCGCTATGGCTGCTCTCGGTAGCCAAGGCAGCGGCGCTGGCCAGCAGAACGAATACCAGCAGGACAACGGGCTTCACGCCTTATTGCCCCATGGCCGCAAGCAGCCGTTGCGCCTCGGCACGCTGCAGGGCGGCCTGGAATTGCCAAGTGATTTCCTGGCGGCCCAGCGCGTCCTGGTCGGTGGCCGGCTCACGGGCCATGCCGCTGTCCTGGCGGGCGGCGAACAAGGCCAGCAGGCGCGCAGAATCGGCCTGCTCGGCGCTAATCGGTGGCGCGCTCAAGAGCCGGCGAATGGCACTGATATCGTGCCCCGCCGCTTCGGCGGCGTACGCACGAGTCCAGAGCTCGTGCAAGGCGTCATGGGGCATGGCCAGCCACTGGGTAAACAGCGAACTGACCAGCGCCAAACGCTCCCGCGAGCTACCGTTGCCATAGTCGTAGGCGCCCTTTTGCGCAGCGGCAAACGGGTTGTGATAACCCGCCGGCAGCTGCTGATAGACGCTGGGGCGCACCGGCAATTTGCGAATATCCGCATCGGCCAGCAGCGCCTGCCCAGGCGCGGACAGTACAAACCGGGCAAACGCCCTCGCCCCTTCGGGCACCTGGCTATGGGCGGTAATCGCGATATGCGCCGGGTTGAGGCCGCCGTGCGCCGGGTAGATAAAGTCCACCGGCTCGCCGTTGGCCTTGGCCGAGGCCACGAAGAAATCAATCGACAGCCCCAGCGCAGCACGCCCGCTGGTGACCTCATCACTGACCAGGGTGCCACCACGGGTAACCAGGCGCGCATTGGCCGCCAGCTCACTCCATAGCGCCCAGCCCCGCTCCCAACCGTAAGTGCGCAGAACGATATCCAGTAACACCGGGGCAAAACCGACCCGCCCCGGATCGGGCAAGGCGATACGGCCACGCAGGCGCGCATCGAGCAGATCAGGCCAGTCCTTGGGCGTAGCGACACCCAGCTCGGCCAGCGCCGCCGCATTGATGGCAAAGCCATAACCGGCCAGCTCGGTGGCCTGGTACAGGCCCTGATTATCGCGCAGCGCCAGGCCGCCGATATGCGCCGGCAGGCCCTTGAGGTCGAGCCCCAAGGGTTGCCAGCTGCCGGCCTTGGCCAGGCGGGCGAAGTTGCCCGGTGACGGCGCCCAGTAGACGTCGACACCACCCTGGTTGGCTTGCAACAGATACGGCAAGGCATCGAAGCCCTGGCGCCAGAGGATTTGCAGACGGTACTCGGGGTGCGCCTGGGTAAAGGCATCCTCCACGCGCGTCATCATTTCCTCGGGGTAGCTGGTCATAACCACCACCGCTGTTGGTGCGGCGCTCGCCAGGCTGCCAAAGGCCAGCAGCAGCGCGGTAATGCCGAACGCCGCGCAGAAGAGATAGAACACGAAGCCGAGCGCGACCCCGCCGAGCGAAATGAGCCCCGCCGTCCGGCCCTGGCAGATCGAGCGCGAGATCAGGTAGATCATGTTCGGCCCGGGCGTCAGCACCATGCCGAAGGCAACGAGGGTGAAAGCGAGAAGCGAAGTGATGTCCGGCATGTCGCGGACCTCAGAGAAGCTTCTTCAGATCGTCCAGCTTGGAGTTCACGAACCAGCCGAAATAGTTCTCTTCCGGCCACCCGCCACGCGCCGCCAGCGCCCGCGCACGCTGCTGCGAGCCGCCGACATTGTAGAGCGTCGTCGTGATGCCGGGGTTCTTCGAGATGTCGACCTTGGCGATCGTCCGGTAGTCCTCGATCGACCGGCGGA
>JBCECW010000108.1:4044-8155 GCA_039207785.1 Pseudomonas sp.
TGCCAAAGGCCAGCAGCAGCGCTGCCAGCCAGCAGTTGCGCAGGCCCATGGGCTTACAACGGCACATTGAATTGCACAAAGTATTGGCGGCCCATTTCCGGGTAGCCCTCGCTGTATTCGTACAGGCGATCGAACAGGTTGCGCACACCGCCTTCGATCAGTACGTCGTTGCTGAAGTGGTAACCGGTCTTGAGGTTGTACACCGCGTAGCCGGCAGCCATCTGCTTGCCATCGGTGGTGGTGTAACGCTCAGACGCCGCTTCCACGCTGCCGGTGTGCTGCCAGGAACCGAGGTGCCAGGAGGCCGAGCCGAACAAGTTGTTGCGCGGCGTATCGGTGGGGTGCAGGTCGGGGTTGCTGCGGTTTTCGCGGTCGAGCCAGGTGTAGTTGGCCGCCAGGTCCCAGTCACCCAGTTCGCCGGTCAGGCTCAGCTCGAAGCCCTGGTTACGTGCCTTGGCAATGTTCTGGTATTGGCCGCATGGCGCCGCACAACCGGTTTGCGCCGGTACGGTGACCTGCTGGATCGAGTCCTTGATATCGGCCAGGAACACAGCGGCATCCAGGTGCCATTGCGTGGTCAGGTTGCCGCTATAGCCGAACTCGTAATGGGTGGCGCGTTCGGACTTCAGGTCCGGGCTGGGGATCACGGTACCGAAGCGCGTCGAGTAACGGTCCTTGATGGTGGCGAAGCGGCTTTTACGCGCCACGGTCAGGCGCAGCTGGCCGTCATCGCTGGTGCCGAACAACGGGTTGGTATTGGCGAACAGACCCAGCTGGGCGTTGACGGCATCATCGTCGCCAGTGGGCTCGTCATACAGCGTGGCCCGGGTTGGCGAGCTGCGGTTGGTGCCGTAGTTTTCCGCGTCCAGGCTCTTGCGGTAGTTGTACGACACACCGCCCACCAGGCTGAAGATATCGTTCAGGCGGTGGGTGTCTTCCAGGGCAATGGACTGGGTCTGGTCGCGGAAGTGGGTTTGCGGGTTGGAGCCATCGCGCGAACGGTGCACGTCGTCCTTGAAGTGATAGGCGATGCCCAAGCGGTTGGCTTCGGTCAGGGCCAGGTCGCCCTCCACCGAAAAGCCGCTGGTTTCGTCATCGTATTTGCTCGGGAAGTTGGGCTGCAGCGCGCCGACCACGCCGTTGCGGTAGACGTAGCTCTCCAGGGAGTTTTTAAAGGTGTCGTGGTACACCCGGGTTTTCAGGCCGTGCTCGCCAAAGCGGGTATTGGTGGCAACAAACAGGCTGGTCTTGTCCCACTGCGGCCACTCCCACCAGCGTGCCCGCTGGCCGGTGGCAGGCAGGTCGCCGGCGTAGGTGGGCTGGCCTTTGCGGCCTTCCTGCTGCACATAGCCGAGCACATATTCATCGGTTTCGTTGGGAGTAAAACCGAGCTTGAAGCTGAACTTGCCGTCACGGTGGTCACTGTTTTCGCGGCGCCCTTCGCCCTGCTGGCGGTTGGTCGGCTCGAAGTCCCCAGAAAGCATGGTGTAGTCGTAATCGACATAGGACACCCCGCCCTGCACCCACCAGGTGCCCTGATTGGAGCCCAGATTGGCGTAGCTGCGGTAGGCGTTCATATTGCCGCCGTCGGTAAATTCCAGGCCGCCGCCCACTTCACCTTCGAATGCCTCGTTGGGCCGGCGGGTCACCAGGTTGATCGCCCCACCCAGGGTGTTGGGGCCGTACAGCAGCGAGGCAAAACCTTTGTCCACCTGAATGCGCGAGAGGTCGTAGGTGGTAAAGCGGCCCAGGTCGATATTGCCGTCATAGGGCACATAGGTGGGAATGCCGTCGATATACACCGGCACCTGCAAGCGATCGAAACCGCGCACAAATACCACCTGCTCGGCACGGCCGCCGATATAGCCAAGGTTGACGCCAGGTGCCAGCTCCAGGGCGCGGCCGACGGTTTCGCGGTCGTGCAGGCGAATGTCTTGCAGGTTGATCACGCTGCTGCCGGTGGACAGGGTCTCGTCCCGCGGCGCCGAAATCAGGATTTCGCCAAGGGTAAAAGCGTTTTTTTCTTCCGCCAGGGCGGATTGCGCGCCGAATGCGGCGACGGCGACCAGCAGGGTGCTGGAAGTGAATGGTTTCATGACTACTCCTTTGTCGGCCTTGGCGTTAGCGGCTTCCGGCCACGTTATATATTGTTGTATATAGCGAATGACGGTACTTATCTGATCGCGACCTCCCCAGGCCGCAATCCACCGGTATTCACAAAAAGGCAAAGCGAGTGGGCGGTACGTTAACCGCAGCGGATCCTAGCCTTGTTCACAAAAACTGGCAACGTTGTATACAGAAAAATATAGCCCTGTGTATTGATAAGGCGTTGGGGCTGAAATGAGCGCGGCCGCTCGCCCACTGATATGACCGAAGACGAAGATCCACATTTACGTCCGGCAATTTCTGCGAGGTCATTCGCGGCTCGCAATGGCCTATCAAGCTAACGGCTAAAGCAGAAAAACGTGGAAATTCCTTCACTGCCTAACTGAAAGCATACGGCGCAAGGAAAGAACGGGACGCTGGCGGCCGCTCGCCGTGCGGTTGCAGCCTACCCCCTCACCTCTTTTCTCACTCAAGCAAGTTGACAACTTAGCAACTCGCTCTTAAGGTTGCTATAACTTCAACAAGGACGTGTATGCACGTTTTCAAGAAGAAAACCTTTTCCGAAGCCTGTGTTAAATACCCGGTGAAGGCAGCCAGCATCCTGGCACTGTACAAAGTGCTGGCTATGTCGGTGGCCACCACGCCACAGGAGCTGCGACAAACGCTGGGGACATTGGATCGTTTCACCCCTCGCAGCGGCTGGTGGGTAATTGATGTCGGTGGCAACGAACTACGCCTGATCGCTGCCATCGATTTCGCCAAACAGCGCATTTACGTCAAACACCTGTTCAACCACGCCGCATACGACAAGGCCAACACGTGGTACCGCAGTCCGCACAACCAAGGAGTCATGCCATGAGCTCATCGCCTGCCCCACGCAGTGAGTCCAGTGCCATCCACGAACTGGCCCTGCGCCTGATCGAAATCCAACAAACGCTTGAGCAAGTACGCGGTACGTTTATTCAGGAAATCACCGACGAAGACGAGTACAACCGTGCGCTGGCCCTGCTCGACGAACTGACCGAAATCGAAGACCAACATCAGTTCACCGAGCGCCTGATCGACCAGCTGTGTGCCTCGATCAAACGCTACGAAGACAGCGCACCGCAATTTGCCGAATTCAACGCCAGCGTTGCCGCCCTCAGCGGCGTGCAGTTGCTCAGATTTCTGATGGAGCAAAACCGCCTGACCGGTTCGGATTTGCCAGAGATCGGCGACAAAACCGTGGTGTCTCGCCTGCTCAACGGCAAGCGCACGCTGAGCAGCGCCAACATTCAGGCGCTGGCCCAACGTTTTCATCTCGACCCCGGCAACTTTTACCCAGTGGTCTGAACGTGCAAAAAATGCCGCTACGTATCGCGCCTGAGCAAACCCGGCTAGGCCGCTGAATTCGCTATCGTTGACCCTATCGCTGACCGCCCCTCCAACCGCCAGTCAGTACCCTCCTATGCCCGCTTCCTGCACCTACACCACCCGCTTTAACGCTGTGCTGGCCTATATCGACAGCCACCTGGATGGTGATCTGTCGGTAAAGACACTCAGCCAGGTGGCGAGCTTTTCGGCGTTTCATTTTCATCGCCAGTTCAGTGCCTTTGTCGGTGTGCCGGTGTCGCGTTATGTGCAGTTGATGCGCTTGCGCCGTGCGGCCCACGGGCTGCTTGCCGATACCGCGACCACAGTATTGGACGCTGCGCTGGATGCTGGTTTTGAAAGCCCCGAAGCCTTTAGCCGAGCGTTTCGCCGCGCCTTTGGCATGGCCCCGAGTGCGTTCAGGAAGGCACCTAACTGGCAGGTCTGGAATGCGGTATTTGCCATCCCTCACTTTTCCAGGAGCGTGATCATGCAGGTCAAGATCGTTGAGTTCGCCGCCGTCCGGGTGGCCGTCGAGGCCCTGGTGGACGCCGCCGACGACGACTCCGCCACCGGCGGCCCCGACGAGTCCCGGCGGATCTGGCCGGTGGTCGCCACCGTGACCGGCGTCGGCTACCAGCGCGTCGGCCAGGAG
>JBCECW010000108.1:8165-9152 GCA_039207785.1 Pseudomonas sp.
CGCGGGTCGCCGACACAGCTCGACCAAAGCGTGCAGCAATTTATCCAATGGCGTATGCACAGCGGCCAATCGCCGGTGGCGGCAAGCCGCACCTTCGGCATCCCCTACACCAACCCCGATACCACCCCCGCCGAGGAATTTCGCTTTGCCATCTGTGGCGAGATCGCTGACAACGTGGCGCCCAATAGCATCGGCATCCACGAGGTCACGATACCCGGCGGACGCTATGTGGTGGTGCGCCACGCCGGTTCACCCGACCATATCGGCGAAAGCATCTACCCGGTCTTTCGCGACTGGTTGCCCACCAGCGGTGAGGAATTGCGCGACCAGCCACTGTTCTTTCACTACCTGAGCATTTACCCGCCGACGCCCTTGGAGCAGTGGCAAACGGATGTGTATATCCCGCTGAACTCACTGCCCGAATAACGCGATCAGCCCTTCAGCCAAGGTTCCGCGCCAGTTCAGGTAGTCGTGGCCGCTCGACCACTCACGGTGCTGCACGTCGTAGCCTTTGGCGCGCAGCACATCGCGCAGGTGCTGCGTGGTTTCGAAGATGCCGAGTTGGCCATTGCCCGCCTCGAATCTCCCGGCCTCCAGATAGAAACGGACCGGCAGCCGTGGCGCATCAATAAAGGCTCGGGTCAGCCATTCGGGCTCCTGTCCTGTTGGCGACCACCAATAGGAGCCCGACTGGCTGATAACGTTGCCGAACAGTTGCGGGTGCTTGAGCGCGGCATAGCTGGCGGCCAGACCACCAAAGCTCGAGCCGGCAATGACGGTGCGCGCCGGCGACGCGTCTATCCCCTGCTGGCGCACCCACGGCACCAATTCCTCCGCCAGAAAGCGCACGAACTCAGGGTTGGGCGGCAGCTCGGCACCCCGTGCCTCGGGGCTAGGGTTGTCGATCAACACCACCGCTGTCGACGGGATACGTCCCTGGGCGATCAGGTTGTCGAGAATGGTCGGTGTCGGCACTTTGCCCAGGTA
>JBCECW010000109.1:0-3982 GCA_039207785.1 Pseudomonas sp.
CCATCGCCACCAACCGGCGCGACATCCACTACCCCAAGCCGCGCGTCGTGACCGTCACGCAGCCCACGGAGACGGGACAGCTCTACTCCCTGCAGGAGCTGCGCGACATCTCGCAAACCTGCCGCGAGCTGGGCCTGAACCTGCATATGGACGGTGCGCGCTTTGCCAACGCCTGTGCGTTTCTCGGCTGCTCGCCCGCCGAGCTGACCTGGAAGGCTGGCATCGACGTGCTGTGCTTTGGCGGCACCAAGAACGGCATGGCGGTGGGCGAGGCGATCCTGTTCTTCAACAAGCAGCTGGCGGTCGACTTCGACTACCGCTGCAAGCAGGCCGGCCAGCTGGCGTCGAAGATGCGCTTTCTTTCGGCGCCCTGGGTAGGCCTGTTGGAAAACGACGCCTGGCTGAAATACGCCCGCCACGCCAACGGCTGCGCGCGCTTGCTGGCCGAGCTGGTCAGCGATATTCCCGGCGTCAGCCTGATGTTCCCGGTGGAAGCCAATGGCGTGTTCCTGCAACTGTCGGAGCCGGCCATCGAAGCGCTGCGCGCGCGGGACTGGCGCTTCTACACCTTTATCGGTGCCGGCGGCGCGCGGTTTATGTGCTCGTGGGATACGGAAGAGGATCGTGTGCGGCAGTTGGCGGCAGACATCCGGCTGGTAATGCAGGGGTAAGCCTGCTCGTTCTGCGCGCCTGGGTCCCCGCTTTCGCGGGGATGACGATGGCATAAAAAACGTCATCCCCGCGCAGGCGGGGACCCAGAATTTCGGATTAAACGCCCTTATCAGAGCCGCCCCATGGACGACCGCCTAGCCACCAAATCCCTCCCGCACCTGCTGCTGTTGCTCCCCCTGGAACTGGCCTGGATCGCCGTCACCCTACTCTCCCCCATCCTCCTGCCATTAGCCATCGGCAGCCTCTTCTGGCTCGCCCTCTTCCCGCTGTGCGCCCTCTTCAACCGCCTGCGCGGCGAGGTGCCGTACCGCCTGCAACAGCTGCAATTCTTCTGGATTATCGGCCTGGGCATTGCCGTGGCTCGGGCGATCCCGCCGTTCTGGCTGGCCTTCTGTGTGGGCGCGGCGATCATGCTTGGCGGCGTTGTGGCGCTGATAAAAATCCCCAAGCGCCTGGGCTGGACCCTGGCAGAACAAACCCCGGCGCCTGCCGAGGTCGAGCCCAGCCCAATGATCAGCGACAGCCGCGGCGGCAGTGCCTGGGGCGGCGGCGAACCACGGCTCACGCCAGAAGGCGAGCCGGTGCGTACGCTGGATGTGTGGGAAATCGCCATGGGCGGCCCGCTGATCTGCGACTACCTGCTGCCTGACGGCAGCGTGATCTTCAACGCCAACCCCTCCGCGCAGTTTTCCAGCGACGGCCGCTACTTTGTCTCGCCCATGCCCAGCCGCAGCCGCTGGGGGTTGCTGATCTACGACCGCCAGCAACGCCTGCTGCACCACTGCAATATCGACCAATTCTGGGAGCTGGACGAGGTCACCGATACTGAGGTGATTGGCCGTGCCAGCCCGCTGACCTCGGACAAGGGCTGTCGTTTATCCATTAGCGCCCTGCTGGCCGATGCCCAGGTGTATACCATGGTGGCGCTACACGATCTGTGGCTACCGCAAGACTTCTGGCAGGGCCTGCAAGCCGATCACCAGAGCCGCACCCTGCCGGGCCCGAGCGCGGCGCCCACCCTGCAACTGCATACCCGCATACCCGACAGCCTGATGGCGCTGGACGATCCCCTGGCGCCGCTGCGCTATCCGCTGGGCGAGCTTTGGCTCGATGGCACGGCCACCGGCCTGCTGCTGCGCCAGCCAACACCGCAGGTGGTGTTTGGCCAGAATGGCGCCGCGCTGGTGTGCGCCGGCACCCGGGACGAGAAAAGCGGCTACTGGCTATGGCAACGCGGCCAGGACTGGCGTTTGCTCGACGCTGCCTGGCCAAGCCTGGACCGCGAGCCGCACGCCAGCGCGCCCAAGTTGCTGGCCCTGGAAGAGCAGCATGCCCGCCTGCAGATGGAATGGGCCCAGCCGTGCCTGGAATACGGCGACCACGGCCCGGTCACGTCCTACACCTACAGCGAGCTGGAATTGACCATTGGCCAGGGCGCGCTCGGCAAACCGCGCCTGGGTTACGCCGCCATGCCCCAGGTGGACCTGCTGCTGCCGCTGAACGATGCCCCGTTGCTGCTGCAAAGCGCGGCGCTGAACAGCGGCGAACGCATGACCTGGCAGCCCCTGCGCAGCAGCCAGGCAGGCGACTTGCGCGCCTATCAGTGCCGGTTTGGCAGCTGGCAATTACCCGGGGAATGGGTGCTGGACCATCGGGTGTCCGACTGCGGCCAGTTTGTCGCCCTGATCGCCTTTGCCGACGCGCCAGCGGTGCTGCACCGGGCGGCGATTGCCGAGCCGCGTAGTGAAACCCTGCATTGGCTGGACGCGGATCTGCTCGACGTGCATCTGCAGGGCTTTATCCACGGCCAACTGCATCTGGTGCGCCTGCTGGGGCGCAATCGCTATGTGCCGGTTACCGGGCCCGGCCAGGGCAACCCCGAGCGCGACAGCCACTATGAACAAGCCGCGCCCGCAGCGGCGCAGGCCTATGAGTTTGCCCAGCGGCACAGCGAATGGCGCTTGTTCTACCAGCAGCAACACGCCGCTCTCGACAACGGCACGTGGCGGCTTTTGTAGGAGCGGCCTCAGCCGCGCACCAGGCGATTGCCCGCCTAGCGCACCCTACGGGACCGAGTCGGGCATAAAACCTTAGTAGTCGATCACCACATCGCCCTGGGGAATGCTGCAGCACGAGAGGATATAACCCTCAGCCACGTCTTCGTCGGTGATGCCGCCGTTGTGCTCCATCTCCACGTCACCCGACACTTTCATCACCCGGCAGGTGCCGCAGATGCCCATGCCGCAGGCCTTGGGAATATGCAGGCCGAGCTTGGCCGCCGCCGCATGCACGGTTTCGCCCGGGGCCACGCGAATGCTTTTGCCGGTGGCGGCAAATTCCACCTGGTTAAGGTCGGCAGCATCCGGTGCCGGCGCTTCGGCAGCCTGCTCGGCGTTGATAATGGCTTCGGCCTTGTCTTCGGCCGGCGTCGCGCCAAAGGACTCTTCGTGGTAACGGCTCATATCGAAGCCGCTGGCTTGCAGCAGGCGCTTGACCGCACTCATATACGGCGTCGGCCCGCAGCAGAAGATTTCCCGCTCGAGGTAGTCCGGGGCAATCAGCTCCAGCATCGGCTGGTTCAGGTACCCGCGATAGCCGGCCCATGGCTCACCGGCGCCATGCTTCTCGCAGATGATATGCAGGGCAAAGTTGTCGACCCGCGCGGCCATATGGTCCAGCTCGCGGCGGTAGATCACATCGCGCGGCGAGCGGGCGCTGTGGACAAACACCATGTCGACATTGGCATTGGTGTCGAAGTACCAGCGCGCCATCGACATCACCGGGGTGATGCCCACGCCGCCACTGAGGTACAGCACCTTGTCATTGGGGAAGTCGATGGCATTGAACAGGCCCACCGGGCCGTGCACCGCCAGCTCGTCGCCTTCTTTCATATTGTCGTGCAGCCAGTTCGACACCTTGCCGCCGGGCACGCGCTTGATGGTCAGCGAAAAGCTGTAGGGCACCGAGGGCGAGCTGGAAATGGTGTACGAGCGCATGATCGGCTGGCCGTCGATCTCCAGCTCCAGGGTGACGAATTGCCCCGGCTTGAAGAAGTACATCAGCGGCTGGTCGGCCATAAAGCAGAAGGTGCGTACATCCCAGGTTTCCTGGATCACATTGACGCAACGCACCAGGTGGCGGCCATTGGCCCAGGTCTGGGTGTTGACCGGGCTGAGGA
The DNA here is from genome assembly GCA_039207785.1 of Pseudomonas sp. Classification (GTDB taxonomy): domain Bacteria; phylum Pseudomonadota; class Gammaproteobacteria; order Pseudomonadales; family Pseudomonadaceae; genus Aquipseudomonas. Next base: position 3,851 of record JBCECW010000109.1, read on the forward strand.
AGGTATTGGACATGTTCGCTCCCGCGCTACGCCTAAAGATGCCAAGGACTAATGGTGCCTAGGACTATGGCGCCGATTGTGGCCATGCGCCTAGTACCCCACATGCCTACTAACGACATCCGCATGCTCACG
>JBCECW010000109.1:3992-4470 GCA_039207785.1 Pseudomonas sp.
GCCCCCAACCATCAGGGCTGCGTAGTCGGAAACGGAATTGGCCGTGTCGCCCATAGATAAGGCCGGCGATACAAGCGACCCCACACTCCACCTCAATTAGAGAGCGCTGAACAAGTGCCTTGCGTGAACCCCAACCGCCATATTTCGCTGCACGCACACCGCGCACAGCCATGAGGACAACTAGATGGATACCACTACCCTGAGTTTGGGCGACCCGCTGGAGCCGGCACGCAAGGCCACCGCCGAGATGCTGCAAAACCGCGAGCGCACCTATTCGTTGCCGCAACCGTTCTACTGCGACGACCGCCTGTTCGATATCGATATGCAGGAGATCTTCCACAAGGAATGGCTGATCGCCGGCATGACCTGCGAGATCCCAGCCAAGGGCAACTACCTGACCTTCCAGATCGGCAACAACCCGATCATCGTCATCCGCGGCGCCGAGGGCGTCGTGCATGCCTTCCACAACGTCTGCCGC
>JBCECW010000109.1:4480-9052 GCA_039207785.1 Pseudomonas sp.
CCTTCAGATAGCCGTGGTCGACCAGGTACTCGACCTCTCTACGCAGCTCGGGCCCGTCAAGGATGTCAGCCAGCTTGTGCGCAAGGACAAGTCGGTCCTTCTGCTCCAAGGCGCGCGTGATCAATGCCTTCCATAACGTCTGCCGTCACCGTGGCTCGCGCCTGTGCACCGGCGAGAAAGGCAAGGTGGCCAAGCTGGTGTGCCCGTACCACCAGTGGACCTACGAGCTCGACGGCCGCCTGCTGTATGCCGGCACCGAGATGGGCGAAAACTTCGATATGAAGAAGTTCGGCCTCAAGCCTGTGCATGTGAAAGTGGCGGGCGGCTATATCTTCGTATCGCTGGCGGAAAACCCGCCGGCCATCGACGAATTCCTCTCCACCCTGGCCCATTACATGGAGCCCTATGACATGGAGAACACCAAGGTGGCGGTGCAAACCACCTTGATGGAAAAAGCCAACTGGAAGCTGGTGATCGAGAACAACCGTGAGTGCTACCACTGCAACGGTTCGCACCCCGAATTGCTGAAAACCCTGCTGGAGTGGGACGACGTCACCGACCCGCGCGCCGACCAGGCCTTCAAAGACCATGTGGCCGCGTCCGCTGCCGCCTGGGATGCCGAGAAGATTCCATACGCCCACGCCAGCTTCGGCCTGCGTAACCGTATCGTGCGCATGCCGCTGCTCAAGGGCACCGTGTCGATGACCATGGACGGCAAGCAAGGCTGTCAGAAACTGATGGGCCGGATCAAAAACCCGGACCTGGGCTCCATGCGCATCCTGCACCTGCCGCACTCGTGGAACCACTGCATGGGCGACCATATCATCGTGTTTACCGTGTGGCCGATCAGCGCCCAGGAAACCATGGTGACCACCAAGTGGATCGTGCACAAAGACGCCGTCGAAGGCGTGGACTACGACCCGGCGCGCATGCGTGAAGTATGGGACGCCACCAACGACCAGGACCGTCGCCTGGCCGAAGAAAACCAGCGCGGCATCAACTCCACCGCGTACCAGCCAGGGCCGTACTCGACGACCTATGAGTTTGGCGTGGTGAACTTTATCGACTGGTATAGCGAGCGGTTGTTGAGCAATTTGGGTGCGGCGCCAGCGCCTTATCTGCGCGGTATCAAGACTCAGTGATGGCGCTTGCCCTCACCCCCCGCCCTCTCCCGCAAGCGGGCGAGGGAGCTTAACCGAGTAGGCGATCTGTTCCCCTCTCCCGCTTGCGGGAGAGGGGCTAGGGGTGAGGGCCCGCCGTCCCGCTAAACCCGAAACCGCGCCACCATCGAATTCAATTCCACCGCCAACCGCGACAGATCCTGGCTCGCCGCTGCCGTCTGGTTAGCGCCCGCCGAGGATTGCAACGACAGATCTCGGATATTGGTCAGGTTGCGGTCCACTTCCCGCGCCACTTGTGCTTGCTCTTCCGAAGCGCTGGCGATCACCAGATTGCGTTCGTTAATGGCCGAAATCGCCACCGCAATCTCATCCAATGCACCGCCCGCCGCCTTGGCCACATCCAGGGTCGAACGCGCGCGCTGGTTGCTGTTCTGCATGGCGTTAACCGCCTGATCGGTGCCCTGGCGAATGCCACCCACCATCTGTTCGATTTCCTGGGTCGACTGCTGCGTACGGTGCGCCAACGCCCGCACTTCATCCGCCACCACGGCAAACCCGCGCCCAGCTTCGCCGGCACGTGCCGCTTCAATGGCGGCGTTTAGCGCCAGCAGGTTGGTTTGTTCGGCAATCGAGCGAATCACATCCAGCACCTGGCTGATATCGCGCACCTTGTCGGCCAGTTGCAGCACCTGCTCGGCCGAGGTGGTGACATCGTCGGCCAGGCTGGAAATCGAGTTGACCGTCTGCTGCACCTGCTCACGACCGCGCTGGGTGGTGCGGTCGGAATCGCGCGAGGCTTCGGAGGTAATCACCGCATTGCGCGCCACCTCTTCTACCGCCGTGGTCATTTCATTTACGGCGGTGGCGGCCTGCTCGATTTCGTTGTTTTGCTGGTGCAGACCACGGGTGAAATCTTCAGTCACAGCGCTGAGTTCTTCCGACGCCGAGGCCAATTGGTTGGAGGAGTCGGCAATGCTCTGGATGGTGGTGCGCAGGCTTTGCTGCATGGTGTGCAAGGCGGCCAGCAATTGCGCCGGCTCGTCGGCGCCATCCACCTCGATACGCTCGGTCAGGTCGCCACCGGCAACCACCTGCGCCGAACGCAGCGCGCGGGTCAGCGGGTTGACGATGCTGCGGGTCAGCACCAGCGCCAGCACCACCGTGGCGATAGCGGCCAAGACCATGGTGATGATTACCCAGGTACGGGCATTGACGAAGGTGGCATTGGCCGACGCGGCAGCTTCGGTCACGCCATGGCTGTTGTATTCGCTCAGGGCCCGCAGCGCCTTGGCCATGGCATCGGCCTGGGTATTCATCTCGCCGCTGACCACTACCAGGGCTTCATCCACCTTGTTCTGCCGCGACAACTCGACCACGCGGCTCTGCTGAGTCAGGTAACCGGCCTGAGCGCTCTTGAACGCCTGGTAGAGGGTGCTTTCCTCACCCTCGTCAATCATCGCTTCGTAGCGTGCCTGGGCCGTGTGCATATCGGCCTTCAGCTGTTCGGCGCGGGCTTCGTTGTCCTTGAGCGCCTGTGGGTCGCGGATCAGCAGCAGGCGCAGGGTCATGGTGCGCAGGCGCAAGGCGCTTTCACTCAGGCTGCCCAGGGCCAGCACGCTGGGCATCCACTCCTGGTCCACTTCGGCAGACTGCTCGCGCATGCTGCTCATCTGTTGCAAGGCGAAGCCGCCAAGGAAAAATACCAGCAATGCCACCAGGCCAAAGCCCAGGCCAGCACGGGGCGCGATAGTGAGGCTGCGTAAATTCATCGAGAGTCCTTCCTGTAGAAATCTGTAGTACGTACAGAGGGCCGGGAAACGCTGTTACCGGAGCGTACCTGCCTATCGGCGGCAAACTGCCACCACTTGACGGAGACACTCAACAAAAAGCCCAAGTCACTGAATGGCTTGGGCTTTTTGGTTTTATGCAATCGTAACAGGATGTGTAACTCAGCGAATCACGCCCTCTTCCAGCAGCAGCTTGAAGATCGCCTCGGCGCCTTCCTCGGCGCTGACATCCTTGAGCACCTGCCCACCGCCACCGGCCGCCTTCGCCGTGGCGGCTTTCATCCGCTCGGCGCCGGTCTTGGCCTTGATCACTTTCAAGCGTTTGGGCCGTGGCCGCGCCGGTTGGAAGCTGGCATTGCTCAGCAGGTCATCGTCCAGCACCTCAACCTCATCGGCGCGCAAGGTGCCGCGCCGTGCCGGGCCAAAGGCACTTTGCCGGGCCACTGGCGCGGCGTTGTCGACGCTGGCGAGAAACGGCAGGCGTACTTTCAGGCGCCGGCGTTGGCCACGGGGCAACGCCTGCAGCACCTCGGCCACACCGTTGTCGACCTTCTCCACTTCCGCCAGCCCGACCACCAACGGCCAGCCCAGGCGTTCGGCCAACAGGTAGGGCAGCATGCCCGAGCCTTCGCCGGTTTCGGCCTGGCTGCCGGTCAGTACCAACTGCGCGCCACAGCCTTGCAGATGCTCCAGCAGCACCGGCAGGGCATCGGCGCCCGGCCCTTGCTGCAACACGCTCAATTCGTCCAGGCCCATGCCCAGGTAGGCGCGCAGGGCTTCTTCACCGGCGTCGCCGGCGTGCAGCACCTGCAGGCGCTCGCCGGCCAGGCGCAAGCCCAGCTCGACCGCACGGGCGTCCTGCTCGGCGCGGCGTGCGCGGCCAGAGGTGGGGTGGGCGCCGACGGACACCAGGCACATCACAGTTACATCAGGCTGCATCGCGGTTGCCTCCGGCACGGTGCGCGGCCATACGGGCCATCAGGGCGGTAAGGATCGCGGCCGAGTCGCCGATTACCGAGAGGTCGGCGCGCTTGATCATGTCGCAGCCGGCATCCAGGTTGACCGCCACCACCTTGTCGCAGGCACCGATGCCTTGCAGGTGCTGGATGGCGCCGGAAATGCCCACCGCCAGATACACCCGCGCCGTCACCCAGGTGCCGGTGGCGCCGACCTGGCGGTTGCGCGCCATATGGCCATCGTCCACCGCCACCCGCGACGCGCCTTCGGTGGCGCCCAGGGCCGCGGCGGTGCGATGGAACAGGTCCCAGTCTTTGACGCCATTGCCGCCGGAGAGAATAAATTCCGCTTCGGCCATGGGCGTGGCAGCCGGGTCGACCGCCACGGCGCCAAGGTCTTCGATACGCGGCAGGCAGCGTGCGACCTCATGGTCCAGGCTGACGGCCAGGGCTTCATGGCGGGTTTCGCTGACCGGCTCGGCGCATTCGCTGGCCGCCAGAATCACCCGCGCCAACGGCCGTTGCAGATCTTGCTGGCCGGCACCGGCGCGGCCGATGCAGTGCTCATCGGTCACCTGCCAGACGCGAGTCGCTGGGCGTTCGCCCAACTGCGCGGCCAGGCGCCGGCCCAGCTCACCGCCACCGCTGCGGCTGTCGGGCAGCAACCAATGGCGCGGCTGGAACTGACGCTCGATGGCGGTCAGGGCC
>JBCECW010000110.1:0-3289 GCA_039207785.1 Pseudomonas sp.
AGGCATGTTTGCGCACCTCGCCAGCGCCTTCGATATTGCTTACGCAACGGACGCACAGCTCCGGATGAGCGGCATGGCTGCCGACATCTGCACGCAGGTGCCAGCAACGGCCGCACTTGGCATGGACCGACTTGACGATCTTCAGCTTCAGGCCTCCGACCTCAGTCACCACCGCATCGGCCGGCGCCTCGCTCAGCGGCGCAGTGCCAGCGGCGGAGGTGATCAGGGCGAAGCGCAGCTCGTCGCCGAGCTTGGCCAGATCGCCACGCAGGGCCTCGTCACCGAACAGGGTGACCTCGGCCTGCAGGCTGGCGCCAAGCGCCTTGGCCGCACGCAGGTTCTCCAGCTCCTTGTTCACCGCGCCCTTGACCGCCATGACGCGCTCCCAATAGGCGTTGTCCAGCTCGAAGCCTTCCGGCAGGCGCGCCAGGTGCTCGTACCAGGTGGCCAGCATCACCGACTCGGCGCGCTCGCCCGGCAGGAACTGCCAGATCTCCTCGGCGGTGAAGGCCAGCACCGGAGCGATCCAACGCACCAGCGCCTCGCTGATATGGAACAGCGCGCTCTGGCAGGAACGGCGGGCGATGCTGTCCGGCGCGGTGGTGTACTGGCGATCTTTGATGATGTCCAGGTAAAAGCCGCCCAGCTCCTGCACGCAGAAGTTGTGCACCTTGGAGTAGACGTTCCAGAAGCGGTACTCGTCGTAGTGTTCTTGCAGCTCGTTTTGCAGCAGCAAGGCACGGTCGACGGCCCAGCGGTCCAGCGCCAGCATGTCTTCGGCCGGCAGCAGATCGGTAGCCGGGTTGAAGCCGCTGAGGTTGGAAAGCAGGAAGCGCGCGGTGTTGCGGATACGGCGATAGGCATCGGCGCTGCGCTGCAGGATCTGCTCGGACACCGCCATTTCACCGGAGTAGTCGGTGGCCGAAACCCACAGGCGCATAATGTCGGCGCCCAGGGTGTCGTTGACCTTCTGCGGAGCGATGACGTTGCCCAGGGATTTCGACATCTTGCGGCCGCTCTCGTCCACGGTGAAACCATGGGTCAGCAGCTCGCGGTACGGCGCATGGTCGTCGACCATGCAACCGGTGAGCAAGGAAGAGTGGAACCAGCCGCGGTGTTGGTCCGAACCTTCCAGGTACAGGTCGGCACGCGGGCCACTTTCATGGCCCATCGGGTGCGAGCCGCGCAGCACATGCCAATGGGTGGTACCGGAGTCGAACCACACGTCGAGGGTGTCGTTGATCTTGTCGTAGTTGCCGGCCTCATCGCCCAGCAGCTCGGCCGGATCAAGCTTGAACCAGGCTTCGATGCCTTCGAGCTCGACGCGCTTGGCCACTTCTTCCATCAGTTCGACGGTGCGCGGGTGCAGTTCACCGCTGGCCTTGTCGAGGAAGAACGGGATCGGCACACCCCAGTTACGCTGACGCGAAATGCACCAGTCCGGGCGGTTGGCGATCATCGAGTGCAGGCGCGCCTGGCCCCAGGCCGGCACGAACTTGGTGTCTTCGATGGCTTTTACGGCGCGCTGGCGCAGGGTATTGCCGCTGCTTGGCTGCTTGTCCATGCCAACGAACCACTGCGCGGTGGCGCGGTAGATCAGCGGCGACTTGTGGCGCCAGCAGTGCATATAGCTGTGGCTGATGGTTTCGGTGTGCAGCAGCGCACCGACTTCGCTGAGTTTTTCAACGATGGCCGGGTTGGCCTTCCAGATGAATTGGCCGCCGAAGAACGGCAGCGACTCGACGTACACGCCGTTGCTCTGCACCGGGGTAAGGATGTCGTCGTTGACCATGCCGTAGCGTTTGCAGGTCACGAAGTCGTCTTCGCCATAGGCCGGCGCGGAGTGCACCACGCCGGTACCGGCGCCCAGCTCGACGTACTCGGCCAGGTATACCGGCGAGAGGCGGTCATAGAACGGGTGGCGGAAGTTGATCAGGTCCAGCGCCGCGCCGGGTGCGGTGGCGATAACCGAGCCTTCCAGGCCATAGCGGGTCAGGCAAGCTTGTACCAGCTCTTCGGCCAGCACCAGCAGACGGTCGCCTACATCCACCAGGGCATAGGTGAATTCCGGGTGCACGTTCAGTGCCTGGTTGGCCGGGATGGTCCACGGGGTGGTGGTCCAGATCACGATGGCAGCGGGTTTGCTCAGCGCGGGCAGGCCGAACGCGGCCGCCAGCTTGGCGTCGTCGGCGATGGCGAACGCCACGTCGATGGTCGAGGACTTCTTGTCCTGGTATTCGACTTCGGCTTCAGCCAGGGCCGAGCCGCAATCAAAGCACCAGTTCACCGGCTTCAGGCCTTTGAACACGAAGCCGCCTTTGACCATTTCGGCCAGGGCGCGGATTTCGCCGGCTTCGTTGGCAAAGTCCATGGTCTTGTACGGGTTGGCCCAGTCGCCCAGCACACCGAGGCGAATAAACTCGGCCTTCTGCCCTTCCACCTGTTCGGCGGCATAGGCGCGGCAGAGCTCGCGGGTTTTGTCGGCAGGCAGGTTCTTGCCGTGGGTGACTTCGACCTTGTGTTCGATCGGCAGGCCATGGCAGTCCCAACCGGGCACGTACGGCGCGTCGAACCCGGACAGGGTTTTCGAGCGCACGATCATGTCCTTGAGAATCTTGTTTACCGCGTGACCGATGTGAATATTGCCGTTGGCATAGGGTGGGCCGTCGTGCAGCACGAACTTGGGCCGATCCTTACCAATCTCGCGCAGCTTCTGATACAGGCCAATGCTGTCCCAGCGCTGCAGAATCTGCGGTTCGCGCTGTGGCAGGCCGGCCTTCATTGGGAAGGCGGTATCGGGAAGATTTAGCGTGGCTTTGTAGTCGGTCATCTTTGGCTCTTCACTTAAGCGGTAGACCCGGCCATTGGGCACGGGCGGCGGCGACATCCGCGTGTATCGCCGTCTTCAGCGCCTCCAGGGAGGCGAAACGCTGCTCATCGCGCAGCTTGTGGTGGAATGCCACCGTCAAACGCCGGCCATAGATATCGCCGACAAAATCTAAAAGATGCACTTCCAGGTGTGCGTTACCGTCGCCCTGCACCGTCGGCCGCACGCCAATATTGGCGACGCCGGGCCAGGGTTTGCCGTCGATGTCGACACTCACCAGGTACACCCCGGTCAGCGGCACACGCCGGCGTTTGAGTTGTACGTTGGCGGTTGGCGTACCGAACTGCCGGGCCAGTTTCTGCCCGTGCAAGACGCGCCCGGAAATCTGAAACGGCCGCCCGAGCAAACGTTCTGCCAAGGCAAAGTCAGCGGCAGCCAGCGACTCGCGCACCCGTGTGCTAC
>JBCECW010000110.1:3299-9028 GCA_039207785.1 Pseudomonas sp.
CGCCGCCGACAAGGTGAAGAGTCTGCTGCACCAGGAGAACCGCGACGACCTGCGCCTGCGCGTCGCCGTTCAGCCCGGCGGATGCTCCGGTCTGATCTACCAGTTGTACTTCGATGAGCGTTTCCTCGACGGCGATAAGGCCGTCGATTTCGACGGTGCTGGCCGCTTCCAGGGTAAAACCTTCTACCTCAGCGGCCGTCTGCAAAAAGGCGAAGTCGCCGGCGCGGTCGCAGCCAAAGCGAAAATCGTCGCCCACTTCCAGGTGCTGTACGCCCAGGCCTTGCAGCAGCACGGTCTGTACGAACTCTGCGGCGCTCAGTTCACGCAAACGGCGATTGAAGGACAGGCACAACACGCGGTCCACGCCGGCAGCAGCAAACAAGGCTAGCTTGTCGCGCAGGCGCATTAGCCGCGGCGGCGCGGTGTCCGGCCCAAAGAATTCGCGGGGTTGCGGCTCGAAAATCACCACGCAACTGGGCACGCCCAATTCGCGTGCACGCTCGCACAGCCGCGCCAGGATGGCCTGGTGGCCACGGTGCACGCCGTCAAAATTGCCGATAGTGGCAACACAGCCCCGATGCTGGGGCTGCAAGTTTTGAAGCCCTCGAACCAGCTGCATAGGACGCTTCTTGCTCACAAAGTGGCCGATTATACGCACACCCGACGCTGGACAACAGGCAACAGCCGTCGCGTCGTTGCACCTTTGACTACATCCGTTAAATCACCGAGCGACGGGCAAAATCGCGCACGCGAAAGCCCAGCACCAGCAGCACGGCAAAATAGGCCGCAATACCCGCCGCCACCAGGGCACCCAGGCGCAACAAGCGCAGCCACATGGCGCCCTGCTCCCAGGCCGGCATTACCCACATCAAGCCAACCAGCACCGCAGCCATCACCAACACCGCCACCAGCAGCTTGCCGATAAATACGCCCCAACCCGGCTGCGGGGTAAACAGCTGTTGTTTGCGCAATTGCCAGAACAGCAGGCCGGCATTCAGGCAGGCGGCCAGGCCGATGGACAAGGCCAGCCCCGCGTGCGGATAAGGCAAGGTGAAGAAAAACACCAGGTTCATCAGTTGCGTGGCCGCCAGGGTTACCAGGGCAATGCGCACCGGCGTGGCGATGTTCTGCCGCGCATAAAAACCCGGGGCCAGCACCTTGACCAGGATGATGCCGAGCAAACCGACGGCATAGGCGATCAGGGCGAACTGGGTCATCTGCGCGTCATGGGCGCTGAACTTGCCGTATTGGAACAGCGACACGGTCAACGGCTCGGCAATGATCGCCAGGGCCAGGGCGCACGGCAGCGCCAGCAGAAAACACAGGCGCAGCCCCCAATCCAGCAGGCGCGAGTATTCCTCGGTGTTTTTACTGGAGAAGCTGCGCGACAAGGCCGGCAACAAGATAGTCCCCAGAGCGACGCCCAGCACCCCGGACGGCAGCTCCATCAGGCGGTCGGCGTAGTACATCCACGACACCGAACCGGCCACCAGGAACGAGGCAAAGATGGTGTTGATGATCAAGGAAATCTGGCTGACCGAAACCCCGAGAATCGCCGGCCCCATTTGCTTCATTACCCGCCAGACGCCGGCATCGCGCAGGTTCAGGCGCGGCAGCACCAGCATGCCGATCTTTTTCAGATGCGGCAGTTGGTAAAGCAGTTGCAACAGCCCGCCCACCAGCACGGCCCAGCCCAGCGCCATGACCGGCGGGTTGAAGTACGGCGTCAGAAACAGGGCGAAGACGATCATGCTGATATTCAGCAAGGTCGGCACAAAGGCCGGCACCGAGAAACGGTTCCAGGTGTTGAGGATCGCGCCGGCCAGCGAGGCCAGCGAGATCAGCAATATATAAGGAAAGGTCACGCGCAGAAGCGACGAGGTCAGCTCGAATTTTTCCGGCGTATCGGTAAAACCTGGCGCCGTCACCCAGATCACCCAGGGCGCGGCAAGCATGCCCAGCGCGGTGACCACGGCGAGCACCAGGGTCAGCAGCCCGGAGACATAGGCAATAAAGGTACGGGTCGCCTCTTCGCCTTGCTGGGTTTTGTATTCGGCCAGGATCGGCACAAAGGCCTGGGAAAACGCGCCCTCGGCAAAAATACGGCGCAGCAGGTTGGGCAATTTGAAGGCGACGAAAAAGGCGTCGGTGGCCATGCCGGCGCCGAAGATACGCGCCACGATGGTGTCGCGCACAAAACCCAGCACCCGGGACAACATGGTCATCGAGCTGACCGCAGCCAGCGACTTGAGTAAATTCATAACGCTCGTTTCTACCGCATGAAGTATGCTGCGCCACCGCAAATCTCGGCGCCGCGCTGTAGGCCGCAAGGCAAAGGCGGCGAGTGTAGAACCGGCGGGCGAATAAATCATCCTTGAAGGGTGGTTACGCTGGTCGGACTGCTGGTCGATCTACCGTCAGCAAGGCTGAACCGCGCTTGACAAGCCATCGACACATCGGCATGATTCGCGGCCTTATTTGTTTAGTCATTTCCTCAAAAGTTTCAAGGAGCTCGACGGTGGCCAATACACCTTCTGCCAAAAAACGCGCTAAACAGGCTGAGAAGCGTCGTAGCCATAACGCCAGCCTGCGCTCCATGGTTCGTACCTACATCAAGAACGTAGTCAAGGCTATCGACGCCAAAGACCTCGAACTTGCTCAGAAAGCGTACGTTCTGGCTGTGCCTGTAATCGACCGTATGGCCGACAAAGGCATCATCCACAAGAACAAAGCAGCTCGTCATAAGAGCCGCCTGAACGGTCACATCAAGAGCCTCAGCCAAGCCGCTGCTGCCTAAGTGTGATGCGTTGAAAAGACCGGCCCAAGGGCCGGTTTTTTATTGTCTGCGAAAAAGCAGCCACTAAAAAAGGCGACCCTCGCGGCTCGCCTTTTTTCATCCAGCTACTGCCCCGTTACTGCGCCCAAGGCAGGATCGGAATCGCCGTTACCGCATTCTGTGGACTACCTTCGATCACCCGATCGCTATAGACCAGGTACACCAGCGTATTGCGCTTCTTGTCGTAGAAACGCACTACCTGCATGGTCTTGAACACCAGCGAGGTGCGCTCCTTGAACACTTCCTCGCCATCTTTCAGATTGGCCGGCACATTGATCGGGCCAACCTGACGACAGGCAATCGAGGCCTCGGCGCGATCTTCGGCCAAGCCCAGCCCACCCTTTACACCACCAGTCTTGGCACGCGACAGATAGCAGGTTACGCCCTCGACCTTCGGATCATCGAAAGCCTCGACCACGATCTTGTCGTTGGGCCCCACCCACTTGAACACCGTGGACACCTGGCCAATCTCCTCGGCCGATGCCGCGAACGCCAGGGGCAGCAACAAGGCGCCCAACCATCCATTGATCACTCGCACAGCAGCTCCTTCGCCCGAGGGCGCAGTTACACCAGAATCAGATTATCGCGATGCACCAGCTCGGGCTCGTCGACATAGCCCAGCAGACGCTCGATAGCATCGGAGGGCTGACCGACAATTTTCTGCGCCTCGACTGCGCTGTAGTTGGCCAGGCCGCGGGCGATCTCACGCCCTTCCGGATCGACACACACCACCATCTCGCCGCGACGGAAATTACCCTGCACGCCTTTGACCCCCACGGGCAGCAGGCTCTTGTGGCTTTGCAGCAAGGCCTTCACCGCGCCAGCATCCAACTGCAGGGTGCCACGGGTTTGCAGATGCCCCGCCAGCCACTGCTTGCGTGCCGCCAGCAGACCGCGCTCAGGCGCCAACAAGGTGCCCAGGCGCTCACCAGATTTGAGGCGCGCCAGCACCTGCTCGATAGCGCCACCAACAATCACCGTATGCGCACCGGAGCGTGCCGCCAGGCGTGCAGCGCGCAGCTTGGTCTGCATACCGCCACGACCGAGCGCACCACCCACACCGCCCGCCACTGCATCGAGCGCCGGATCATCCGCGCGCGCCTCGTAAATCAGCTGAGCATCGGGGTTATGCCGCGGATCAGCATCAAACATGCCGTCGCGGTCGGTAAGAATCACCAGCAGGTCCGCCTCGACCAGGTTGGCCACCAGCGCCGCCAGGGTATCGTTGTCGCCAAAACGGATTTCGTCGGTGACCACGGTGTCGTTTTCGTTGATCACCGGAATGGCACCCAGGTCCACCAGGGTACGCAGGGTGCTGCGTGCATTGAGGTAGCGTTTGCGATCAGACAGATCGTCATGGGTCAGCAGGATTTGCGCTGTATGCCGGCCATGCTGGGCAAAGCTGGATTCCCAGGCCTGCACCAAGCCCATCTGCCCTACCGCCGCCGCGGCTTGCAACTCATGGATAGCACTGGGGCGCGACGCCCAACCCAGGCGACTCATACCAGCCGCCACCGCACCGGAGGAGACCAGCACCAGCTCGACGCCCGCCTCGCGCAGCGCCACCATCTGCTCGACCCACACCGCCATCGCCCCGCGATCCAGGCCACGCCCATCAGCGGTCAACAATGCACTACCGATCTTCACTACCCAGCGCTGCGCGCCAGTCACCTTGTCCCGCATCGTCATCCAACCTTGGCCAGAAGAGCGGCGCCATGCCGCTCGTGCGAATTAGTCAGCACAACGCCGCTAATTAGCGGCGTTGTGGTTTTACTCAGTCTCGGACGTAGATGATCTCTGGACCATCATCGTCATCTTCTTCGTCCCAGAAGCCGTCATCGTTATCCTCGCTGCCGGCAACCTTGACCCCAGCGCGGCGCAACGCACGCTTGTCGTCCAAGGCCTGCAGCTGGGCGCGGGCTTCATCTTCGATACGAGCATCCAGCTCCGCCAGCTCGGCCGCGTATTGCGGCTCTTCGGCGATGCGCAGGGTGCGCTCTTCGAGGTACTTCATGATATCGAAGCAGAGCTTTTCCGTGCCTTCTTTACCAATAGCGGAAATCACATAAACCGGGCCGGTCCACTCCAGGCGATCAGTGATCTCCTTGATGCGCGCCTCTTGCTCTTCCTCGAGGATCTGGTCGGACTTGTTCAGCACCAACCAACGATCACGCTCGGCCAGCGCCGGGCTGAATTTGGCCAGTTCCGCCACGATGGTTTCTGCTGCTTCGGCCGGATCGCTCAGATCCAATGGCGCCATATCGACGAGATGCAGCAGCAAGCGGGTGCGCGCCAAGTGCTTGAGGAAGCGGATACCCAGGCCGGCGCCATCGGAGGCACCCTCGATCAGACCAGGAATATCGGCAACCACGAAGCTCTTGTAGCGATCAACGCTCACCACACCCAGGTTCGGCACCAGCGTGGTGAACGGATAGTCCGCCACTTTTGGCTTGGCCGCCGACACCGAGCGAATAAAGGTACTTTTGCCGGCGTTCGGCAAGCCCAGCAGACCGACGTCCGCCAGCACTTTCAATTCCAGCTTGAGGTCGCGCGAATCACCTGGCTTGCCCAGGGTGGTCTGGCGCGGCGCACGGTTGGTACTGGACTTGAACCGGGTGTTACCCAGGCCGTGCCAGCCGCCGTGGGCGACCATGACGCGCTGACCGTCTTTGGTCAGGTCACCAATGATGTCCTGGGTCGCCGCATCAATGATGGTGGTGCCGACCGGCACGCGCAGCACGATATCCTCACCCTTGCGACCGGTGCAGTCCGCACTGCCGCCATTGGAACCACGCTCGGCGTCGAAACGACGGGTGTAGCGGTAGTCCACCAGGGTGTTGAGGTTTTCGTCAGCCACCATAAATACATGGCCGCCGTCGCCGCCGTCGCCGCC
>JBCECW010000111.1:0-9027 GCA_039207785.1 Pseudomonas sp.
CTAGTGACCGAGGCCAAGCCGCTGACCCTGGAAAGTGCCTTGCAACAAGCCGGCGATGAGCGCACGGGCGGCGCCGCCAATGCCGAACTGGAGGCGCGTTACGCCGCCCGCGAACAGCGCGACAGCGAGTCCGGTTGGGAGATGTTCGGCAACGCCAATGTCGGCAAATACCGTGAGCTGGTCACCGACGATGTGCGCGATGACTACTACGGTCGCAGCTTCGCCATCGGTGTGCGCTACCCCTTGCTCGGCAGCCTGCGCCGCCGTGTGGAAGCGGTAAACGCCGCCGACCGCGATGTGCGTCTGGCCGAAATCCAGCAAGGCTATCGCCGCGCCCAGCAACGCCTGGCCGTGCGCAGCGCCTATGCCGATTGGTGGCGCGCCAGCCAGGAACAACAGTTGTGCGAAGGCGTGGAAAACGCCAGTCGCGAGGCCGAGGCGCAGGTGCAACAGCGCCTGCAAGGCAAATGGATTCTGCCCTCCGACGCCCAGCTGATGCGCAGCGAATGGACCGCCGTTACCCGTCGCTGCGAAATGCAGCCGGCCCTGCTCGATGACGTGCGCGCCAGCCTGCAAAGCCTGGGGGTGCAGATCAGCCCCGGCGACACGCCGGTGGCCACCGCCCTGGCCAGCCAACCGCAACCGCTGGCGGCCTGGCAGCAGCAACTGGAAAATCATCCGCGCCTGGCCGGGCGCGAGGCGGAGCTGGCCAATGCCGAGCTCAATCGCAAGCAGCCGTGGTACAGCGCCATCGAGTCGTACTTCAACATCGCGCAAACCCAGGAGCAACGCAGCGGCGCCGCCGATAACGGCAGCGGCCTGAGCGCCGGGGTGACCTTCTCGGCGCCGCTGGATTTGCTCGACTACGGTTCCTCCCGCAGCCGCGAAGGCGAAGCCCGTTATCAGGCCGCGGTGCAGGCCCAGGAACGCGAACGCGGCAGCCTTTTGCGCGAGCTGGGCAAGGTGCTGGAACAACAGCGGCGCAACAGCAATGAATACGCCTGGCGCAGCGAACGCCGTGCGGCGGTGGACGCCATTATTGCCGAGCGCAGCCAGCGCGGCAGCCTGGACTCGGGTGAAGCCAGCCTGCGTTTATTGCAGGCGCAGGTGGACCGCTATAACGCCGGTTTTGCGCAGATTGCCGCCTGGCATGGCGCCTGGCTGCAGGACTCGGCACTGCGGCTGTTTGGCGATGACAGCGCGGCCTTCGAGCACCTGCTCGGCAGCCAGGTGCTGCGCTGGAATCAAGGCAGCGACAGCACGCCGCCACCGCCGGTAGCCGCTGGCTGGAACCAGGGTGTTTATATCTGGCACAGCGCACCGCTGCTGGACCCGAACCAACGTGCGACAGAGCTCGCCGCCCTGCAAAAAGCCGGTATGCGCCAACTGAACCTGGGCCTCAATGCCGTGCAAGTGGCGAACCTGGCTACCACGCGCGCGGCACTGGCCGAGCTACTGCAAAACGCCCATAGCCAGGGCATGCAAGTGAACCTGCTACTCGGCGACCCGAGCTGGATCAAACCGCGCCAACGCCAGGAACTGCTCGACCTGATCGGCCAGCTCAAGGGCCTGCCCTTCGATGCCCTGCACCTGGATCTGGAAGTGGAGCAACTGGGCTGGCCGGTACCGGATAAACGCCTGCACGACTGGCTCGATACCCTGCGCGCCGCCAAGGCCGTCAGCCCCTGGCCAGTGGCACTGTCCAGCCATCCGCGCTGGTTTGCTCAGGCCGAAGCCGGCAAGCCCTGTGTGCCCTGCGAGTTGCAGCGCATCGGCGTCGGCCCGGTCAGCCTGATGATCTACACCCGCAATGCCCAACGCAGCACCGGCCAGGCACAGGCCATTGCCAAACAATGGCCCGGCTTGCACCTGCGCCTGGCGCAGAGCGTGGAGAGCGACCAGCCGGCCGATCTCAGCTGGGCCGATGCCCGCCCCGAGCAATTGCAGCAGCAAAGCCAGCACTGGCAACACACCCTGCTGCCCAGTGGCGTAGGCGGTATCGACTGGCAATCCTGGACTGACTACCCGAGGCCCCGATGAAAGTACGTTTCCATAGCCCCAAGGAACAGCACCCCACCCAGGACAACGGCATGCAGGTGCTTTATGCCCCCGGCAAGCGCCTGGCCTTTCGTCTGCGCTGGTACCTGATCCTCGCCCTGATTCTGCTGCCGGCCCTATGGCTGGTGGTGCGCTACGGCCTCGACCTGGTGCGTATCGAAGCCCCGGCGCTGGTACGCCTGCCGACCCTGGACGTGCGTGCGCTACAGCCCGGCCAGGTAGAAAACGTGCGGGTGCAGGCCGGCGACCATGTGCAACCCGGCAGCCCGCTGGTGGACCTGGATAATCCGGAGTGGCGCATGCGCCTAAGCCTGCTGCAAGGCAGCCAGACACCTTCCACGCCGGTGGCCGACCTTGGCACACGTAACCGCGCGGTGCTGCAAAACCTGGTGAGCCGCGCCAGGCAACGGGTGGCCGATACCCGCCGGTTGCTGCAACAAGGCGCGGCCACCCGTGGCGAACTGCTGGACGCGCAAAACGCCCTGGACAGCCGCGAAGCCGAACTGCTGGCTTTTGAGCGCAGCCTGGCCGGTGGTGGCAGCAGTGACAGCGAACGCTACGAGCGCCAGCAGGAGCTGGAACGGCAATGGTTAAGCGGGCAACTGGCGCAGTTGAATGTCAGCGCCAGCGAAGGTGGCCGAGTGGCCGAGGTGATTACCGCGCCGGGGGAAAACGTCGGCCCCGGCACCTTGCTGATGCGCCTGGAGCGCAATGGCCCGGCGCAGCTGTGGGTCTATCTGGACCCCAAGGATGTCGAGCATTCCACCCCGGGCTCACGCCTCGATGTGCGCCTGCCAGATGGCCAGTGGACCGCCGCCGAAGTGATCAGCGCCGCCGAAAGCGCCAACCCGCTGCCCAGCGATTTGCGCCAACCCTTTAAAAGCCCGACCCGTGGCTTGATGGTGCCGGCACGCTTTCTCGAGCCGCTGGCGGATGAGTGGCGCGTGGACTCGCTGCCGGTGCGGGTGCGCTTTCCCAATGAGCGCTTCAAGGTGTTAGGGCTAACGCTTTAACACCGTCCCGCAGGACTTAGAAATCCACCGTGGCAGAAACCTTCAGGGTGCGCGGCGCGCCCTGGGTCAGGTAGCTGCCATTGGCCGATTCCCAATAGGCTTCGTTGGTGACGTTTTCGACGCCGGCACGCAGGGTGATATCTCGCTGGTCCAGCTTGAAGGCATAGCGAGCGCCCAGGTCAAAACGGGTCCAGGACGGAATACCCAGGTCGTTGGCCGAGTCGTAGTACTGGCCGCCGGTACGCAGCATCAGGCCGTTGACCGCCAGCCCTTGCACACCCGGCACATCCCAGTCGGCACTCAGGTTGTATTGAAACTCCGGCACACCGACCGCGCGGTTGCCGTCGTTGGCGCCACGCACCACTCGCCCGTTGATACTGGCCACGGTGCCCCGCAGCTCAGTGTCCACCCAGGTACCACCGGCCAGCAGACGCAGGCCCGGTAGAGGCTCACCGAATACGCTGATTTCAATACCGCGGTTGCGCTGTTCGGCGTCGACACTGGATACGTTATTAACCGTGACCAGTTGCGGCTGCTCGATACGGAACGCGCCGAAGCTGGCGCCGAAGGTTTGCCAGTCGAGCTTTACGCCGGCTTCGATCTGCTTGGAGCGGTACGGAGGAAAAACCTCGCCACGGTTACCGGACGCGGTACTGACCTGCCCCGGCGCCAGCCCTTCGATACGGTTGGCGTAGAACGACAGGTACTCGGTGGGCTTGATCACCAGGCCATAGACCGGCGTATTGATGCTCTGGTCATAGGTCGAAGTACGTGCCCCGCTCGCAGCGCTCCAGCCATTGGTCACGATCTGCTGACGGCGAATACCGGCGGTAAACAGCACACGGTCATCGAGAAAACCGAGGGTGTCGGATATCGCCGCGCTGCGTGCGATAGCCGAGCCGGTTTTGCGCGGGTGGTGGATATCGCCGTTGATGGTTGGCTTGGGCTCAGGACTGGGAAACGGATCGTAGAGGTTGCCCGGCAAGCGGTTGTTGGGCGTCGTGCTGGTGGACTCGTTGGCACTGCGCCATTCGCGCCAGTTACCGCTTAAACCAATATTCAGCTTGTGGCTCACCGGGCCGGTGTCAAAGCTGCCGCGCAGGCCACCGCTGCCCGCACGGCTTTCTTCATCACGCGGTGCATATAAACGCCCCACTTGGGCCGTGCCGTCGAGGCGCGACACATACAGCGACGAGTACACGCCATTTTCCCGCGTGTATTTGCCGCCCACCGCGCCGTACAGAGTCCAGTGATCGTTGAGGTCGTATTCGCCATTGACCATGCCGAAGGTGTCTTCCAACTGCGAGTAGGCCCAGGGCTGGGAAAAGTTGGCGTCGGCATCCGGCACTTTGGGCACCGAGTGCAGGCTGGCCGGGGTCAGATAAACCACCGAACGCCCTTCGTTAACCCGCTGCTTCTGGTAGCCGAAATCGGTCGACAGGCGCAGGCGCTCGCCCCGGTAATCGAGCCCCATGGCGAACAAGCCGAAGTGCTGGTGTTCGCCTTCCACCGCCGACTCGCCTTCGCGTTTGGCCATATTCACCCGCACGCCAAATTTGTTGTCTTCGCCAAAACGCTGGCCCAGATCGATATGCCCGCCAATACGGCTATCGCTGGTGTAATCCAGGGTGGCGCTGCGGGTTGGGGTGTCTTCGGCATGCTTGGAGACGATATTGATACCACCGCCAACACCGCTACCGCCGGGGGCCACGCCGTTGAGAAAGGCATTGGAGCCTTTAAACACTTCGACCCGCTCCACCGCCTCGGTGGAAATGATCTGCCGGGGCAACACGCCGTACAGGCCATTGAAGGAAATATCGTCGGAATACAGCTGCAGGCCGCGAATCACAAAGACCTGCGAGAAGTTGCCAAAGCCATAGGACTGGCGCACCGCCGGGTCGCTGTCGAGCACTTCACCGAGGCTTTGCGCCTGGCGATTCTTGATCAGTTGGCTGGTGTAGCTGGAGACACTAAAGGGCGTATCGAGCATGTCCTGGTTACCCAACATACCGATCCGCGCCCCGCGGGCGACTTCGCCACCGGCATAGGCTTCGGGCAAGTCGCTGCGGCCATCGGCAACACCACTGACAGTAGTGGCGCCCAGCTCCAGCGCGCCCTCTGTAGGCGGCAATGGCTGCAAGGTCACGGTGCCATCGGCATCGACACGGTAGGTCAGCCCCGAGCCTTTCAACAGGCGTTGCAGGCCATCGCTGACCGAGTAATCGCCCTTCAAGGCCGGCACGTGCTGGGTGCGGGTCAGCGAAGCGTCGTAGACCAGGCGCACATTGGCCTGCTCGGCAAAATCGGTGAGCGCGGCTTCGAGGCTTTGCGCGGGCACATCCAGCTCGACCGCCGACGCCGCCAGGGCGGTGCAGGCAAAGGGAATGGCCAGTAGGGTCTGAACGGTACGACGCATAAGAGGGAGTCCTGTGCTCTGCCAAATTCGATGCAGCCGTTCTCTTTTGAGACAAGCTCGCATTTGCAGAAACAGAAGACGTAAGCGCGGCGAATTTCTGAACCTGGACCGCGATTATTTTCCGATTATTTTTGCAGCCAGGCTGCAAGGCCCGCCGTTACTGGCTTACAGCGTCGCGCGAGGCCACCAGCAACAGGCCCGGCAACTGCACCACGCGCACCGGCAGGTTGCTTTCGATGGCTTTTAGCAGGGCCGCCGGGTCGTTGCTGGCGAATACCCCGGTGATTTGCATGGCGCGGGCGCGTTCGTCGAGGAACATTACGCGATCGCCCTGCACCCGCTGCCATTCGCCGAATACCTGCGCCAGCGGGCGCGAACGGAATACCAGCTTGCCGCGCTGCCAGGCCAGGCGTTGGGCTTCATCCAGCGGCTCTACGCTTTGCAGCGCACCGTTGTGCCAGGCGATTTGCTGCCGGGCGTTGATCAATTGCGGCGCCTGACGGCCATCGCTGACCTGCACCTGGCCTTGGCTAACGGCCAGTTGCACCTGCTCGTCGCCGCTGTAGTTAACGTCGAAGCGGGTGCCGGTAACGCGAATCTGCGCCGGGCCGGCCAGGACAAAAAACGGTTGGTTGGCATCGTGGGCGACCTGGAAATCTGCCTCGCCCCGATAGAGTTTTACTTCGCGGCGGCCGGCACTGACCGTCCAATCCAGCGCGGTATCGCCGTTAAGGGTGAGCACCGAACCATCGTCCAGGCGCACCTCACGCACTTCGCCCGGGCGGGTGTGGTAGTCGGCATACAGCCCCAGCCATACGCCTTGCGGCAGCCACACCGCCAGCAACAACGCGGCCGCAGCGGCCAGCGGAACACCCCAGCGGGCGGCGCGGCGACGGGGTTTGGCAACGGGCAACGCAGTGACCGGCGCCTTGACCTCGCCGAGCAAAGCCCACAACCCTTCCACCTGCGCCATGGCGTCAGCGTTTTGCGCCGATGCCTCGCGCCAGGCCTGCACCTGCGCCTGGTCCGCCGCCGTGGCCCGGCCGGAATGCAGCAGCACCAGCCACTCGCGCGCTTGCGCCAAGGGCAGGTCGGGGGCTGGGGTGGCGTGGGTCATTGGCCGGCGTCCATATGCTGCTGACAGTATTCGAGGGCCTTGAGGATATAGCGTCCGGCCATACTTTCCGAGACACCCAGGCGCTCGCCGATCTCGCGCTGGGTCAGCCCGTCGAGCCGATTCCACAGCAGCGCCTGGCGCAAATGCTCGGGCAGGCCCTGCAACACCTGCTGCAAGCGGCTCACACCTTCGGCCCCGCTGGCGATGCGCTCGGGGCCGGGCAGTTGCGATTCCAGTTGGTCATCCATCACCTCCTGCACCGGCCGGGCGTCCTGCTGGCGGTGGTGGTCGATGATCAGGTTGCGCGCGATGCGGTACAAAAACGCGCGCAGGTTGCCGATCTCCTCGCCCTGCTCACGGCGACGAAAACGCAGCCAGGCCTCCTGGCGCAAATCAGCCGCCAGCTCGGCGCACTTCAACTGCCGACGGAAAAACCGCAGCAGCTCACCGGCGTGGCGCTGAAACTGGTCATCGGCTGATTGCGGGTCGAGAGGCGAAGGCACAGAGGCTTCCGGCTAGAACGAGGGAAGCGCAACATACCTTTGTTGAGAATAACTTTCAAATGAGAGACGACGGCGGGTTGCCGCACCTATCCCCGTAGGAGCCAGCTTGCTGGCGAAGCTCTTGATTAAAAAGCTTCGCCAGCAAGCTGGCTCCTACGCAGGCCGCATTAGGTGGTCATACCAGCGGCATGCATAAACATACGCAACAGATACGACACCGCGCCCAGTGCCAGAACGCTGGCCGTCCAGATGCCGATCAGCCAGCCCAGGCGCTTCCACAGCGGTTGTTTGTCGCGAGCGGCCATCACTAGTGATACCCCTGGTCCGGCGTCACCTTGCCCCTGAACACGTAGTAGCTCCACGCGGTGTACATCAGGATAAAGGGGATGATGAACAGCGCGCCCACCAGGATAAAACCCTGGCTTTGCGGCGGCGCGGCGGCCTGCCAGATGCTCACCGACGGCGGAATAATGTTCGGCCACAAGCTGATACCCAGCCCGCTATAGCCGAGGAAAATCAGCACCAGGGTGAGCAGGAACGGCGAGTAGTTGCGGTTGTTATGCACCGAACGCAGCAAGCCGTAGAAGGTCACCAGCACCAGCAGGGGCACCGGCAGGAAATAGAACAGGTTGGGCAGGCTGAACCAGCGCTCGGCGATTTCGGCATGGGCCAGTGGCGTCCACAAACTCACCACCCCGGTCACCCCCAGCAGCACAAAGGCCAGTGGCCGCGCCAGGTCGTGCATCTGGGTTTGCAGGCGGCCTTCGGTTTTCATGATCAGCCAGGTGCAGCCCAGCAGGGCATAGGCGGCAATCAGGGCCACGCCACAGAAGATCGGGAACGGCGCCAGCCAGTCCAGCGAGCCACCGGCATACACGCGGTTGACCACCGGCAAACCATCGATATACGCCCCCAGCGCCACGCCCTGGAAGAAGGTCGCGGCCAGCGAACCGCCGATAAAGGCTTTGTCCCAGATATGCCGTTTGTGCTCCTTGGCCTTGAAGCGAAACTCAAAGGCCACGCCACGGAAGATCAGGCCCAGCAGCATAAAGATCAGCGGCAGATACAACGCGCTAAGCACCACCGAATAGGCCAGCGGAAACGCGCCAAAAAGCGCCGCGCCACCGAGTACCAGCCAGGTTTCGTTACCGTCCCAGACCGGCGCCACGGTGTTCATCATGATGTCGCGCTCGCCATCGTCGCGCACAAACGGAAAGAGAATGCCGATGCCCAGGTCGAAGCCATCCATGATCACGTACATCATGATGCCGAAGACGATAATCACCGCCCAGATCAGCGAAAGATCAATGCCCATGCTCAGTTGCTCCCGCCGTTCTGGTCGTGGTTCTGGTCGTCGTCCAGGCCTTCACCAGCGGCCGACAGCGGCCGTGCTGGTGTACGGTGCTGGCCGGGGCCGCCAATGCCTTCTTCCTTGCCCTCGTCGGTGACCGGGCCCTTGCGCACCAGGCGCATCATATAGCCCAGGCCGGCGCCAAACAGGGCGAAGTACACCACCACAAACAGCACCAGGGTCAGGCTCATCTGCGCCACGCTATGGCCGGACGAGGCGTCCGCCGTGCGCATCAGGCCATACACCACCCAGGGCTGGCGCCCCACTTCGGTGGTAAACCAGCCGGCGAGAATGGCGATCAGCCCCGACGGCCCCATCCACAAGGCCAGGTACAGAAACGGCTTGGACTCGTACAACGTGCCGCGGTAGCGCAGCCACAAGCTCCACAGCCCGGCGAAGATCATCAGAAAACCCAAGCCAACCATGATGCGGAACGACCAGAACACGATGGTGGAATTGGGCCGATCCTCGGGTTTGAACTCCTTCAGCGCCGGCACCTGTTTATCCAGGCTGTGGGTGAGGATCAGGCTGCCGAGGTAGGGAATCTCCACGGCAAAGCGGGTCTTCTC
>JBCECW010000112.1:0-3506 GCA_039207785.1 Pseudomonas sp.
CGCGGCCATTTCCTCGATACGCAGCGCCGGCATGCCGATACCGGCGTACAACCCGGAACAACAACGGATCAACGCTTTTCCAGGTTCGCCAGAATGCGCGCATGCACTAACTGGCACTGGCGAATTTCTTCTTCGTCGATACCGTCGAACAACTCCAGGCGAAGTTGGTTGGATATCGCTTCAATCTGCTCGATCAATGGCCGCGCCGAATCATTCAGGCAGATCTTTTTCGCCCGGCGGTCTTCGGCCACTGCCTGACGACTGACCAGGCCCTGGGTTTCCAGGCTGTCGAGCAGACGCGCCAGGGTAGGCCCCTCCACCCCCACGCTTTGTGCCAATTCCCGCTGGGTAGGCAGTTCTTCGCGAAAACGCGCCAGGTGCAGCAGCACCAGCCAACGGGCTTGCGACAAGCCGAGGCCGGCCAGACGGCGGTCCAGCTCGGCGCGCCAGGAGCGCGACAGCTGGGCCAATTGCATACCAAAACGGTGTTGATCGGTGTGGGGCATAAAAGGCTCGTGAACATAGCTAAAACTAATAATTAGCCAGCTAACCATAACCTTGGGCAAAGTGGAAGACGTTGGGTTGTAAGACTTAGTACGTTTATTCCAGAGAAAAGAGGAAGTTACCTGCCGCAGATGGCAGCAGAAACGTCTGAAAATCCTCTTGAAAATTCTAGCGAAAATTCCGAGATTGAGCCGCTGGTCAACCTCCCCATCACTTGTAATCAGGAACAACAGGATGTTCAAGAAAAGTGCGTTTGCCATTGGCTTGGTCGCAATGGCGTCTTCAATGGCGAGCTATGCCGATAAAGTGGAATGGCGCGACGGCGGCGCTCGCGTCGACAGCATCGTGGTCAGCGACGGTCCACGTTCAGGCACCGCATATCTGTCCACCAGCTCTACGGTTAGCATTGGGTCCATAAAACAGACTGCGGACGATGTAGCCCAGCTGCAACGCCAAGTGGACGACCTCAGCCGTGAAAACGAGCAACTAAAAAGCCGCCTGAGTTCATTGGAAAGCAAAGTGAAATAAACAAAAACGCCCTGCAATGCAGGGCGTTTTTTTGCCAGCCGATATAACCGATCAGCCCGAACCAGAGCGGCCGGGCTGCGCTACAGGCGCGATGTGCGCTTAGCGTCTACGACGCTGCGCGGCCATACGGCGTTGCTGTTCCTCGGTGGGGATCGGGATCGGTTGCAGGCGGTTGATGCCCAACACAACGGACAGTTTCCAGGCCAAGGTACGCAGCCACATTTTCATCGTTTGTTCCTCTCTAAACAGCGAGTGGGCGGTCGCTTGATATATGCGTCCGTCGTCCTCGGAACTCAAGCCCAAAACCATCTCTGGTTTACCACAAAGGTTACGCTATTTTTCGGAATTAGCTGACCTTTAGGTCAGCTTAGTCTTATTGAAAACAGCTCCACGTTGATCTGTGGCAACCTCGGGGATGTGGCCCAGAACACCGCGTTACACGCTGAGAGTGGCACCAACCCTAACGGCGCGCCACTTTCCCCAGTGGCTTGTTGCGGAAAAATTCTGAGTTTGCCGATGTACGGTATGTCCTACGACTTAGCTAGACCGATCTGACAGCCCTCCACCAATGGGACGCCCATGAGTACAACCGACAGCAAAAACCCCGCGCTCAAGGAAATCTTCAACCGCGAACGCTTGCGGCATATCGCCGAGGAGACCCAGGCGGTGTACCCGGCCTTTGCCCGCCAGCGTTTTTTGAAACTGGCCAGCGCCGGCCTTGATGAGCTGTCGATCATGCAGCGCCTGGCGCGGGTCAGCGAAAGCCTGCACGCCACCCTGCCCGTCGACTTCCCTGCCGCGCTGGCGATTCTGTACGACCTGGCGCCCCGCCTGAACAGCGCCTTTGTCACCTTGTGCCTGCCGCATTACGTGGCCACCTATGGCCGCGAGCAAGCGGAGCTGTCGCTGCAGGCGCTGCGTTACTTCACCTGTTTTGGCTCAGCGGAATTTGCCATTCGCCAGTTTCTGCTGCAGGACCTGCACGGCACGCTGGCCTATATGCGCGAATGGGCGCACGACGACAACGAGCACATCCGCCGCCTGGCCAGCGAAGGCTGCCGCCCCCGCTTACCCTGGTCGTTTCGCCTGGCCGCGCTGCAGGCCGAGCCGATGCTGGCCTGGCCGATCCTGGAAGCGCTCAAGGCTGACCCCAGCCTGTATGTGCGCAGGTCAGTGGCCAACCACCTGAACGACATCAGCAAAGACCACCCCGACCTGCTGCTGGAGCAGTTGGAGCGCTGGTCGTCGGCCGATCCACGCACCGCCTGGATTATCCGCCACGCCCTGCGCAGCCTGATCAAACAAGGCAACCGCCGGGCCCTGGCATTGGTCGGCGCCGGTGAGCCAGCACAGGTGCAACTGAACGCCTTGCAGGTCACCCCGCAGACCCTGCAACTGGGGCACAGCATGACCCTGGCCTTTACCCTGAAGTCCACCAGCACCGCGACGCAGCGGCTGGTGGTGGACTACGCCATCGACTATGTAAAAGCCTCGGGCAGTACTGCCACCAAGGTGTTCAAACTGAAAACCCTCGACCTACCGGCTGGCGCGCAGGTGGTGCTAAGCCGCAGCCAGGCGATTCGCGAGCTGACCACGCGCAAGCATTACTATGGGCACCATGCGGTGCATGTGCTGGTGAATGGGGAGCGGTTGGCGACAACGGGGTTTGACCTGCTGCCATAACAAACTCCAAACAAAACCAACGGCTCTTCACCCCTCTCCCGTCTTCGGGAGAGGGGCCGGGGGTGAGGGCTGGCCCCAACGCAACTCCAAAACCGCAGCCCCCTCTCCCTAACCCTCTCCCCGCTGGGGCGAGGGGACTCAATTTGCGTTGGTTTGCTAAGTGGCGAAACCATCCAGCAGCCGCAAATGCCTAGCCTGCGCCCCCGCCTGCAACACCGGCCTGAACCGCACGCCATCCCCCGGCTGCGCCTGCGCCAAACGCGCCAGCGACTCGGGCGTCAACGCCCCCACACGCGGATAGCCGCCAATGGTTTGCCGGTCATTGAGCAGCACAATCGGCTGGCCATCCGGCGGCACCTGCACGGCGCCCAGGGGGATACCTTCGGAGATCAATCCGGCGCCTTGATAGGCCAGCGCAGGGCCCAATAGACGGATGCCCATACGGTCGGCCCGGCTATCCAGCTGCCACGGGCAATTGAACAGATCGAATAGCGCCTGGCCGCTGAATTCACCGTGCTGGGCGCCGAGGATCAGCTCCAGCGGCTGCTTCAGGCTCAGGTCTGGAATACGCTCGGGCGGTATCTGCCGCGGCGCCACGGTGCTTGCCGACCACGCCAGCCTGTCGCCACTGACCAAGGCCTGGCCGTCCCCCTGCAACCCACCCAGACCATCGCGGCTAACGGTACTGGCGCTGCCCAACGTCAACGGGCAGGCAAAACCACCCGGTGCCGCCAGGTAGGCGCGCAGGCCCTGCTGCGCAGCATGCAGGCCTTCGAGCAGGCCGTTCAACA
>JBCECW010000112.1:3516-3922 GCA_039207785.1 Pseudomonas sp.
GGGCAATAGAGGTTGGTCATCGAGCGTCGCGGCCAGATCAGCCCCAGCCAGCGCCAGGTAGCCGTCTTGCTCGATCAGCACCTGCAAGCCACCGAGGGTGATTTCAATCACCGCCGCGTCCAGCGCATTGCCCAGCAGCCAGTTGGCCCAGCCCATCGACAGCCAGTCCGCCGCCCCGCCCTGGGTCACGCCCAGATGGCGTACGCCAAAGCGGCCGCCATCCTGCAATTGCACCAGCGGCGTACTGCGCTCGATCAGCAGGCCATTCATGGCAAGGCTTCCAGCGGCGTGTCATCGCCGCCCAGATATAAAAACTCAGCGCGTTCGATGGGCACAAAACGCACGCGGTCGCCGGGTTGCAGCAGGCTGTAGCCGTCCAGCGTGCGATCAAACAACGGCGTTGGCG
>JBCECW010000112.1:3932-8963 GCA_039207785.1 Pseudomonas sp.
TACGCCCCAGCACGGTCCAGCCGCCAGGCGAGGTATGCGGGTAGGTGGCGGTCTGCCGCTCGGCCAGGGCCACGCTGCCCCGGGTGACGCGTTGCCGTGGCGTGGCCAGGCGTGGCGCAGCCAGCTGGGGGTCGACCAGGCCCATATAGGCAAACCCCGGGGCAAAGCCGAGGGCAAATACCGCGTACTCGTGGTCACTGTGCAGCGCGATCACCTGTGCCACCGACAACCCAGTGCGTCGGGCCAGCAGCGCCAGTTCCGGGCCGACTTGAAGGTCGTACCACACGGGAATCTGATGCACGCGCCCACTGCCCTCGCCCGCTGGTTGCAAGTCGCGTAGCGCCTCGTCGATCAGCACGCGGGCCTGGGCGCCATCCAGCTGCGTCAGGTCGTAGTGCAGCATCAGTGTGGTGTACGACGGCACCAAGTCAATTAGCCCACCGGCAAACACCTCGCGCACGCGCTGGGTGGCGGCGATCAGCCAGGGCATATGGGCTTCGTCGATCTCATCGAACAGGCGCAGCATCAGGCAGTCGATGGCGACCACCTCCACCCGTACCTTCATGCTGCGGGTAGCCCATCGAGGGCTTCACGAATACGCCGCACGGCGGCTACCGAAGCGGCGTTGTCGCCGTGCACGCACAGGGTGTCGACCTGCAGCTGCAAGGCACTACCGTCGATGGCGATCAGGGGTTTGCCTTGGGCCAGATCCAATGCCTGAGCCACGATCTGCTCTGGCTCGTGGTGCACCGCACCGGGCAGGTTGCGCGACAGCAGATTGCCGGCGCCGTCGTAACCGCGATCACTGAATGCTTCGAACCACAGCGGTACGCCAAACTCGGCGCTTAGCGCTTGCGCTTGGCTGTTATCGGCGCGGCCCATCAGCATCAGGCGCAGGCCGTCACCGTAGCTGGCCACGGCCTGGAATACGGCACGCAGCAAGGCGGCGTCGCTCATCATGTCGTTGTACAGCGCGCCATGGGGTTTGACGTAGTCCACCTGGCCGCCCTGGGCGCGGCAGATACCAGCCAGCGCGCCGACCTGGTAGTGCAGCAGGTCGATCACTTCCTCGGGGGAACAGGCCATGGAACGGCGGCCAAAGCCCTGCAGATCCGGGTAGGCCGGGTGGGCACCGATACACACCTGGTGCTGCAGCGCCAGGGCAACGGTTTTGCGCATGATGCCGGGGTCGCCAGCGTGAAAACCGCAGGCGATATTGGCGCAGTCGATAAAGGGCATGACCTCGGCGTCCAGGCCCATGCGCCAGGCGCCGAAGCTTTCGCCCATATCGCAGTTCAGTAGCACGGGGGAATCCTTGGCGGGCTTTAGAGGGCAGCAGACTCGCGCAATGATCAACCGAGATCAAGTCCCCTCTCCCGCTTGCGGGAGAGGGTTAGGGTGAGGGGCTTTTGATTTTGGAATGGCGGTGGGGCTGGCCCTCACCCCCGGCCCCTCTCCCACAAGTGGGAGAGGGGTGCACAGCAATTGAGTTTGTTTGCCCGGCCCCTCTCCCGTAAACGGGAGAGGGGTGCAGAGCATTTGGATCTATCTGCCGGTTTTAACCTTGGTCCACGTCCGCGTACGAATCCGTTCCAACGCCGGTGGCAACATCTCCACGCTATACAACTTGGCCTGCACCTCGGCCGAGGGGTACACGTTGGGGTTGTTGCGTAGCGCCGGGCTGATCAGGCCATCCGCCGCCGAATTGGGGTTGGCGTAAGACACGTAATCGGAGATCGGCGCCACCACTTCAGGGCGCAGCAGGTAGTTGATAAAGGCATGGGCCTGCTCGATGTTTTGCGCATCGCGAGGAATGGCCAATACGTCGAACCAGGCCGCGGTGCCTTCCTTGGGGATGCGGTATTCGATCTTGATGCCGTTCTTCGCCTCCTCCGCCCGCGCCGCCGCCTGCATGGCGCCGCCGGACCAGGCCAGGGCCACGCAGATATCGCCATTGGCCAGGTCGGTGACGAACTTGGACGAGCTGAAGTAGGTAATCGACGGCCGCAGTTTGTTCAGGTGCGCTTCGGCCTTCTTGTAGTCCTCGGGGTTATGGCTATTGGGCGACAGCCCCAGGTATTGCAGCACCTCGGGAATGACTTCGGTGGGCGCATCCAGATAGGCCACGCCGCATTGCTTGAGCTTGGCCAGGATCTCGGGGTTGAACAGCAGGTCCCAGGAGTCCAGCGGCGCGTCGTCACCGAGGATGGCTTTGACCTTGTCGACGTTATAGGCAATGCCATTGGTGCCCCACATATAGGGCACTACATAGTTGTTGCCGGGGTCTTTGGCGGCCAGCACCTTGAGCAGTTCGGGGTTGAGGTTTTTCCAGTTGGGCAGCTTGCTCTTATCCAGTTTCTGGAACACCTGGGCCTTCATGTAATTGGGCAGGAAGCTGTCGCTGGGCACCACCAGGTCGTAGCCGGAATGACCAGACAACAGCTTGGCTTCGAGCACTTCGTTGCTGTCGTAGACGTCGTACTTGGGCTCGATGCCGGTTTCCTGCTTGAAGCCCTTGAGGGTGTCGGGGCCGATATAGTCGAACCAGTTGTAGATGCGCACCACCGGCTCGGCGGCCAGGGCGTTGGCGCTGGCAAACAGCGCGGCGGCGAGTGCCAGTGTCTTAAGCCTGTTCATTGGCAGCCCCTTCGTAACCTTGCAGTACGTTGACGGCGTTGACGCCGATGGCCTCTACCGCATAACCGCCTTCCATCACAAACAGGGTCGGCAGGCCCAGGGCGGCGATACGCGCGCCCATGGCCAGGTAGTCCGGCGAGTCGAGTTTGAACTGGGAAATCGGGTCTTCCTTGTAGGTGTCCACGCCCAGGGAAATCACCAGCACGTCGGGGGCGTAGGCGGCGATTTTCTCGCAGGCATCGTCCAGCGCCGCGCTCCACTCCTGCCAACCGCTGCCCAGGGCCAACGGGTAGTTGTGGTTGTAGCCCGCGCCCGCCCCGGCACCGGTTTCATCGGCATTGCCGAGGAAGTACGGGTATTCGTCCAGCGGGTCGCCGTGGATGGAGGCGAACAGCACGTCATTGCGTTGGTAGAAGATTTCCTGGGTGCCGTTGCCATGGTGGTAGTCGACATCGAGGATGGCCACGCGCTTGGCGCCCTGGTCGATAAACGCCTGGCTAACGATGGCGACGTTATTGAGGAAGCAGTAGCCGCCCATAAAGTCGCTGCCGGCGTGGTGGCCTGGCGGCCGGCACAGGGCAAAGGCCGTGCGCGCGCCTTGGCGCATATGGTCCTGGGCAGTCAGGGCGACCTGCGCGGAACTGTAGATGGCTTGCCAGGTGCCAGCGGTAATCGGCGCCTCGGTATCGAAGCAGTAGTGGCCCAGCTCACCGATCAGGGCGCGCGGGATCGGCCCGTCTCGGCGCAGGCGGCGGCCGGGAAAACACGAAGGCAGCAAGTCGCAGCTATGGCCTTCGGCGGCCCAGCGCGCCCAGGCGTTTTGCAAAAAGGTGAGATACGCCGCGTCGTGCACACGGGCAATCGGTGCCAGACCGAAATCCTTCGGTTCGATCACCTCGCCCAGGGCCTGCTGCTTGACCCGTGCCAGCACCGTATCGGCACGGCTGGGCATTTCAAAGCACGGCTGCAATTGGCCATCGACCAGTTCGGCCTGGCCATGGTGCAGGCGGTGATCGTCGCTATACACGGTCAACATGGGGTGTTCCTTATCAGTGTTCTTGTGGCGGCATTGTGGCCATAGCGGGTTCGCCAGGAGAACAGCGCCGACGGCCAAAAGGGGATCGAAATGGCCAACATGGTTGGCCGTTCCACAATCCCGTAGGGTGCGCTGTTGTTGTCACGACCGAGTAGGAGCGTTTAAACGCGGAAGTAGCTGGGCGGTTGACCGCTCCAGCGCTGAAAGGCGTGGCGCAGCCCGGCGGTTTCGCTAAAGCCGAGCAATTCGGCAATCCGGTAGATGGGCAGCTCGCCTTGCTGCAATAGCTCCTTGGCGCGGGTAAAGCGCAATTCGTCCAGCAGTTGCTGGTAGCTGGTGTGTTGCTGCTGCAAATAGCGGCGCAGGCTGCGCGCCGAGCAGTTCATTTGCCGGGCCAGCTCGTCCAGCCCCGGTGGCTGTTGCAGACGCTCGGCCAACAAGGCTCGCACCCGTTCCAGCCAGGCGCGGCTGGCGGCCAGCTCGGCGTTTTGCCGCCGGCATTGGTCGAGCATTTCCTGGTGGGTGATGGGGTCGGCCAATGGCAAGGAGTGCTCCAGCCAGGACGCTGCAAAGCCAATGGCATTGCGTGGCTGATTGAACTGCAGCCTGCAGTCGAAACCGTCGGCATACCCTGGGGTTTCGCCGTAATCGAATTGCGCCGCCAGCAGTGGCAAGGGCCGGCCGAGCAAATCGCCGCACACCACTTGCAACGAGGCCAGGCACAGTTCGACGTTGAACGGCCGCAGCGCTTCGTCCTCGCCATAACCGGTGGCCACCAGCCAGGCCGTCTGCCCTTCCACTTGCAGGCTGAGGTTGAAGTAGGTGCCCAGCAGTACCGGGTAGCTCAGGCCGATACGCAGCGCTTCGCCGAAGGTCGGCGCCGACAGCAAGGCGTAGCCCAGCAGGCCATAGGCAGAAATCCGCGTACGCAAACCCAGGTGCATGCCCAGCGCCGGCTGCGCGCTCAGGCGCAAGGCGTTGGCGAATACCTGCTGCTCCTGGCCGGGAGCGATCAGGCGCTTCATCCCACGCAAGTCGTCGGTGGAGATGCCGCTGCCTTCCAGCACCGCCTCCGCCGCGTGGCCCTGCGCTTGCAGCAAGGCCACGGTCAGCGTCGACATATGCAGCGAGTTAAGCCACGAGGAGCGGGAGAAAATCGGCTCCGCCATGCGGCTTAGTTCAACTG
This sequence comes from Pseudomonas sp., assembly GCA_039207785.1. Lineage (GTDB taxonomy): Bacteria > Pseudomonadota > Gammaproteobacteria > Pseudomonadales > Pseudomonadaceae > Aquipseudomonas. The sequence goes on from JBCECW010000112.1 coordinate 8,792, forward strand.
CTCTTTGCGCCGGTAGGGAAACACGTCGATCACTTTGCCGGCGCGAATGGCGTCTTGCAGGCTCTTCCAGTAATCAGCCTTGTACAGGTCACCGTGCAGTTCGCTGAACAGGCGGCGTTGGCCGATATCGGCAAACAGGAACGGCGGAAACTCCTCCGGAAACACGTCATGC
>JBCECW010000113.1:0-8958 GCA_039207785.1 Pseudomonas sp.
CACCAATAGCACGGTCACCGCGTAAAACCAGAGCGGCGCCGCGGCGGGAAATACCACGGCAAATGCACTGGTCCAGAATGCCGCGCCTTTGGGGTTGGTAACCCCGGTCAGCAACCCGGCGCGGAATGCCGCCAGACGGCTGCCGGCGGCCGCCCCTGCTGGCGTGGCAACTGCGGCGCCGGGTGTTGGCCACAGCGCCGAGCGCAATAACTTGGCGCCGTACCACATCAGGTAGAGCGCGCCCACCACGCGTAGCGTCGAGGCCAGCCAGGGATGTTGTGCCAGCACGGTGGCCACGCCGCCCAGCGCCACCAGCACCCAGAAAATCGAGCTGCTGGTTACCCCGAATGCCACATAACGGGCTTCGCGTCGGCGACCTTCCAGGGCCAGCTGGCTAAGGATAAAAAAGTTCGGCCCGGGGCTGGCCAGAACGGCAAGGTAGATCGCGCTGATCATTAGCAAGGACGATAGATAGCTCATGGTCACCTGGCCGCTCGAAAAATGGCGAAAGCAGGCCGACAGTGCGTGCCTGGCCTTTGCGCTGTCAAGGCTGCAGCACAGGAAAAAACAGCAGGTTTTAGCGCCACAGATATCCACACTATCTGTGCATAACTCTGTGCATAGGCGGCTACGGCTGGCGTGTTGCGCAGCCTGAGACGGGGGCGCTCAAATAGCGATCAATCGCCGTTACAACGGCCAGGTCTACCTTAATTTATCGAGTAATAACAGACAGTTGCGTCAATTTATTAAGCCACGTAGTTAACTAGTCTGCCGGCGTTTTGGGCTGTATCAGCAGAGGTTGGCCGCCACGTTTTCCCGCCTTGAGCGGTTGTGGAGTAATTCGCGCATAGCCACGCGGAAATTTTCCTTGAACGTACGTACAGCTTCGCTATCTACCGCGTGTATGTCCGCCGTTACACAGCGTGAACATAAAAAACCGTAACCATAAAAAAGCCCACGCGCGCATGGAGTTCCGCATGAAAACAACTGCCTTCAAGGCCTTGATGGTTTGCGCTTTGGTCAGCACCGGCGCCCAGGCCGACGTGTTCAGCCTGAAGCTCGATAACGATATCTTCGGCGGCAGCGATGGCCACTACACCAATGGCCTGGAGGGCTACCTGGCCTTCGAACCGGAGCAGGACCACTGGACCCGCAGCCTGGCCGGCATCATTCCCGGCTGGAGTGCCAGCGATCTCACCTATAGCGCCTACCGCTTTGGCCAGCAGCTCTACACCCCAGAAGATATCGACCGCAAAGAGGCGCAGCCGGATGACCGCCCCTATGCCGGCATGCTGTTTGGCGGGGTAACGCTGTTCAAGGCCACCCAGCAACAGGGCTACCGCGAAACCGATACGGCAACCGTGGATATCGGCCTGGTGGGCCAAGGCGCCGGCGGGGAAAAATCCCAGCGTCTGGTGCACAAGGCCACCGGCAGCAAAGAGGCTGAAGGCTGGGACCATCAGCTAACCAATGAGCCGTTTGTGAACCTGGGCTATGAAAAACGCTGGTGGATGCAGGACAACTTCGCCGGCCTGGAAGCCGAGTACGGCCCCAGCCTGGGTGGCGCGGTGGGCAACCTCTATACCTACCTATCCACCGGCGCTGGCATCCGCATTGGCCAGGGGCTGGCGCGCAGCCTTAGCCAGCCTTCGGTAACGCCAGGGGTTGGCGGTGTGCAGTATTTCCAAGCCGATGGCGGCTTTGGCTGGTTTGTATTTGCCAACCTCGAAGGCCGCTATATGGCGCAGAACATGCTGCTGGACGGCAATACCTGGCATGACAGCCCATCGGTAGACCGTAAACACCTGGTGGGCGATGCCCAGGTCGGCCTGGCGCTGACCTGGGATCGCTGGCAGCTGAGTTTTGCCAATGTCTGGCGTTCGCGTGAGTTCGACGAGCAAAACGGTCACGACCAGTTCGGGTCGCTGTCTATCTCGACCTGGCTCTAGGTCGTGACCGCCGGGGCGTTATTGCAAGCGCTCGATTGCCGCCGCAACGCCCGCCCCATAGGCCGGATCGGCCTGGGTGCAGTTGCTGATATGCCGGGCTTTTACCTGCGCTGAGGCGTCGCTGATGGCCCGCGCCGTGTTGTCGAACAGGGTTTGTTGTTGCGCCGGGGACATCAGGCGAAACAACGCGCCGGGCTGGGAGAAATAGTCACTGTCGACCCGATGGTTCCAATGGTCGGCAGTGCCCTCCAGGCTCAGCGGCGGTTCGGCAAAGTCCGGCTGTTCCTGCCACTGGCCAAAGCTGTTGGGCTCATAGGCCAGTGTGCCGCCCTGGTTGCCATCCACGCGCATCTGCCCGTCGCGGTGGTAGCTGTGCACCGGGCAGCGCGGCGCATTTACCGGAATGGACGCATGGTTGACGCCCAGGCGGTAGCGCTGCGCATCACCATAGGAAAACAGCCGGCCCTGGAGCATCTTGTCCGGCGAAAAGCTGATGCCAGGCACCACATTGCCGGGGTTGAATGCCGCCTGCTCCACTTCGGCATAGACGTTGTCGGGGTTGCGGTTGAGTTCCAGGGTGCCGACTTCCTGTAGCGGGTAATCCTTGTGCGGCCACACCTTGGTCAGGTCGAACGGGTTGATGGCATAGCTGCCGGCTTCTTGCTCGGGCATTACCTGGACAAACAGGGTCCAGCGCGGAAAGTCACCATTTTCGATGCTGCTGAACAGGTCGCGCTGATGGCTCTCGCGATCACCGCCAACCAACTGCGCAGCCTCGGCATCGGACAGGTTGGCGATGCCTTGCTGGGTGCGCCAGGTGAACTTGACCCAGTGCCGCTGGTTGGCGGCGTTGATAAAGCTGAAGGTATGGCTGCCAAAACCGTGCATATGCCGGTAGCTGCGCGGTATGCCGCGGTCGCTCATGACGATGGTGACCTGGTGCAGCGCCTCGGGCAGGCTGGTCCAGAAATCCCAGTTGTTCTGGGCGCTGCGCATACCGGTGCGCGGGTCACGTTTGACCGCGTGGTTGAGGTCGGGAAACTTCAGCGGGTCGCGTAAAAAGAACACCGGGGTGTTATTGCCCAACAGGTCCCAGTTGCCCTGCTCGGTATAGAACTTCAGGGCAAAGCCGCGGATATCACGCTCGGCATCGGCCGCGCCGCGCTCACCCGCCACGGTAGAAAACCGCACAAACAGATCGGTTTGCTTGCCGATCTGGGAAAACAGCGCGGCCTTGGTATAGCGGGTGATGTCGTGGGTAACGGTAAAGGTGCCGTAGGCGCCGGAACCCTTGGCGTGCATACGGCGTTCGGGAATCACTTCACGGTCGAAATGGGCGAGTTTTTCGATAAACCAGATGTCCTGCAGCAGCGCAGGCCCTCTTGGCCCGGCCGTCTGGGTGTTTTGATTGTCGACGACCGGGGCACCAAACGCTGTGGTGAGCTTATTCATAACCCATGCTCCTTATCAGGTGGACAGCTCAGTCAGCAGACCAGGTTGCGGGCAACGACAAGTTTCCAGACGCCACATCCCAGACACTGCTGACGCATAACAGCGGGTTGTGCAGATCGGCATTGACCTGCAGCGCCGCCGTTACACCATCGTAGTTGAAGGTTTTCGGGAAGCCGACCGCCGCCAGGGGTACGCGAATCTTGGCGGCGTTCTGGTTGACGCTAAGGTCGTAGCCGGGCGAGTCGATAAAGATCGGCGCGCCCGGCCAGGTAGCGGGCAGTTTCGGTTTGCTGCCCTCGGGAATATCCCGCACCTTGAGGCCGCTGGGGCCGCAGCTCGGGTCCTTGATCAGTACCACCCAGTGCGAATGCCAGAGGCCGCCGTCGTTGTCTTTCTTGCCGTCCTGGTTTTCGTCCAGCTGCGGGGTGTCATCAAAATCCGGGTGCGAGGTCAGCGCCAGCGCGAGGATGCCGGAGCCTGGTTCAAAGCCGACGCTGCCGCTGTCCAGGCTGGTGGGCCAGACATAGCTGTAGACCTCGGCGTTGGCAAAGCTGCCCTTGGCGGCCGGTACGCGGCTACCGGCCTTGCCATCTACCACTTGCTCGAACACCAGCAGTTCGCCGTCGCGGGAAACCCGGGTATGTACCAGGTCAAAGGCGGCGTCGATCTTGGCGGTTTTTTCGCTGTGAATACCGCCCTCCTCGTGCGCCACTGCCGGCGCCGCCAATGCGGCAGCGACGGCCCAGCCAGCCAGGCGCCTCATGCTGCGGCCCGCACATGACGGCCGAGGTATTCGGCGGTGGAAATCACCGGTGCATAACCAAAGCTCAGGGCGGCCATAAAGGCGGCATGCACATGGGCGGCCGGCACCTTGACCCCGTCGAATTCCAGGTCGAGGGTGGCGCAGGCGTCATGCAACACGGTTACCGCATAGCCAAAATCGACCGCCGCGCGGGTAATGCCGTCGACGCACATATGGCTCATATTGCCGACCACAATCACCTCTTCGATGGCGTGCTTGTCGAGGATGGCGTTGAGGCCGGTTTCGCGGAACGAGTTGATGTAGTGCTTGAGCACCACCGGCTCTTCGGGCCGGTTGATCACGCTGGGGTGCAGCTTGGCGCCCTCGCTGTGGGGCCGGAAAAACGGCGCCTCCTCGCTGGTGAATTCGTGGCGGATATGCACCACCAGCTCGCCGCTATCGCGGAAAGCAGCAATCACCTGGGCCGCCTTGGCTGCGGCGTTTTCCACATTGCTCAGCGTCCACAGGCCGCCGGGGAAGTAGTCGTTCTGGATATCCACCACGATCAATGCTTTTTTACCGCTCATTTCGACTTTCCTTGTGTGAAGGCCCGGCCGGATGCCAGGCAGAGGGTTTAGCTGCGCAGAAAGGCCAGCAGGTCGGCGTTGAGTTTGTCTTTGTGGGTGTCGGTGATGCCGTGCGGCGCGCCGGGGTAGATCACCAGCTTGGCGTTGCGCACCAGCTCGGCCGAGGCCCGGGCAGCGGCATCTACGGGCACGATTTGGTCGTCGTCGCCGTGCAGGATCAGGGTCGGCACGTCGAACTTCTTCAGGTCTTGGGTAAAGTCGGTTTCGGAGAAGGCCTTGATGCAGTCGTAGGTGTTCTTATGGCCGGCGAGCATGCCCTGCAGCCAGAAGGCGTCGATCACTCCTTGCGAGGGCGTGGCGCCGGGGCGGTTGTAGCCAAAGAACGGGCCACTGGCGACGTCTTTATAGAGTTGCGAACGGTCGGCCAGCGAGGCCGCGCGAATACCATCGAATACGGCAATGGGCAGGCCGCCGGGGTTGGCGTCGGTTTTCACCATCAGCGGCGGCACCGCCGAAATCAGCCCCGCCTTGGCCACCCGCGCCGTGCCATGGCGGCCGATATAACGCGCCACTTCGCCGCCGCCGGTAGAGAAACCAAATAGCGCGGCGCCGCGCACATCCAGGTGATCGAGCAACTGCGCCAGGTCGTCGGCGTAGGTGTCCATTTCATTGCCGTGCCAGGGTTGGCTGGAACGGCCATGGCCACGGCGGTCATGGGCGATAACCCGGTAGCCGTTATCGGCCAGGAACAGCATCTGTGCTTCCCAACTGTCGGCGCTTAACGGCCAGCCGTGGCTTAGCACCACCACCGGGCCGCTGCCCCAGTCCTTGTAATAAATATGAGTACCGTCGCGTGTTGTGATAGTGGCCATGGACGCATTCCTGTTGCGGGTTGCCACACGCCAACTGCTCCGACTGCCATGGCGGTGAGGGATAAGCGCGAGGCTACTCGGCGCTATAGGAACGGTCCTGTAGAAAACCTGAAGATTCCTGAATTTTGTGGTTAGCTTATGAGCGCCGCTTTAGGGCATCCGCGTCTGAGTCCTGGCCAGTAAGTGTTGTGCGTGGTTTACGCCGTTCCCTTATTCCAGCCCCACCTGCGCGAGGATGCGCGATGAACTCCCCGACCTCTGCGGCGCCCCTGCGCTTTGGCGTCTGTGAAGTGATTCCCGGCAAACGTTTGCTGCGTGTAAATGGGCAAGCCGTGGCATTGCAGGGTCGCGCGTTCGATGTGTTGCTGACGTTGCTGGAAGCCAATGGTCAGGTGGTGAGCAAAGACCAGTTGATCAAGGCCGTATGGCCCGGGCGCATCGTCGAGGAAAACACCCTGGAAGCGCAGATCTCGCTGCTGCGCAAAGCCTTGGGCCAGGCGCGCGGCTCGGTGCGTACGGTGTCAGGGCGCGGCTATCAATTACTCAGTGGCGCCGAAGCACCCAGGGCGCAAACACAGCTGTTTATTCCCGCCAGTATCTCCTCCCTGATTGGCCGTGAAGCCGCCTTGCTCGACCTTGAACAGAGTGTCAGCCAACAACGCCTGGTGACCCTGATCGGCCCCGGCGGTATTGGTAAAACCCGCCTGGCCCTGGCCTGCGCCTATAACCTTGCCAGTTTGTTTCCCGACCGCGTGTGCCTGGCCGATCTGGCGCCGCTGTCGACTGCAGAATTCCTGGTCCCCACCCTGGCTACCGCATTGGGCCTGGCGCCGGCCAGCGGCAGTGCCAGCCTGGAACAGATTGCCGCCAGCCTGGTGGGCAGCCGCATCCTGTTGGTGCTGGATAACTGCGAGCACCTGATCGACGCCGCCGCCCAGGCCGTGGAAACCCTGCTGGTGTACAACCGCAGCCTGCATATCCTGGCCACCAGCCGCGAGGCCTTGCGTATCGAAGGCGAATACCTGTTTCGCGTGGCCTCGCTGCATGTGCCCGACGCCGATGCCAGCCCGCAGGCCATGCGCGACGCCAGCGCGGTGCAATTGTTCGATGCGCGCCTGGAGCACGGCCAGAACGAGGTGCACGGTGTACCCCAGGCGCTGGAGCTCAAGGCCCGTATCTGCCGGCGGCTCGACGGTATTCCCCTGGCCATTGAACTGGCGGCCGCGCGGGTCACCAGCCTGGGGCTGCGGGTAGTGGCCGAGCGCCTGGAAAACCAACTGGAGCTACTGGCCGGCGGCAATCGCTCGGCCCTGCCCCGCCAGCAAACCCTGCGCGCCACCCTGGACTGGAGCTACGAGCTGCTGGGCGCCAACGACCGCACCTTGCTGCGGCGCCTGGGCGTATTTGTCGGCGCCTTCGGCCTGGACGCGGCGCTGGCGGTGGGCGTATGTGCCGAACTGAATGCCGAAGCAGTGGTAAAAAGCGTGGCCAGCCTGGTGTCCAAATCGCTTTTGGCCTTGCAGCACGATGCCAGCAGCGTGAAATACCGCTTGCTGGAGGTAACCCGCCGCTATGCCAATGAAAAGCTCGCCCAAGGCGGCGAACTTATGCGCTCACGGCGCCTGCATTGCCTGTATCTGCTGGAAGTGTTTTCCGCCGCCGCACCGCTGTGGGAACTCGGCGGCTCGCCCCGTGCGCTGCTCTGCGAGGCCTTGCAGGAAGACCTGCGCGAAGCCTTGCGCTGGACCCTGGATGAACAGCAGGACACGGTGCTAGGCATCGACCTGTCCCTGGCTGCCCTAGGCTTCTGGTTGCACCGTTCACAAATCAGCGAATGCCTGGTTGGCGTCAATCGCGCGCTGGCGCACGTGCCCAGCCAAGGCTTGTTCGAACGCAAGGTCATGAAGTTGCAGGCCGTACGCGGCAAGGCCCTGCTGTATATCGGCGCGGGCCAGGAAACCCGCGAAGCGTTTCTGTTGACCCTGGATATCGGCAAGCGCCTGGCCGACCACGACCACCAGGCCCTGGCCATCTGGGGACTATGGGCCTACGGCTATCTGAACGGCCCTTATGGCCCGAACCTGGCGCTGGCGGAGCGCTTTCTTGCCCACGCTCTGCAACAGCCGGCCAACGGTGACGAGTGGGTGGCCAGGCGGATGGTGGCGCTCTCGCAGCTGTGCCTGGGCGACCTGCAATCGGCACGAAGCGGATTGCAGGCCGTACTGCGCCACTACCCGGAAGAGTTACGCCAGCGGCATCTGCTGCGTTATGCCTATGACCAGAAAGCCGTGGCCCTCTGCGCATTGGCGTACACCCTGTGGCTGCAAGGCTATGCCGACCAGGCGCGTGCGGTGTTGCAGGAGGCCGAGCACCAGGCCAGCGCGACCGGCCACCTCGCCAGCCGGTGGCATGTGTTGACCATGAGCACCTGCCCGATTGCCTTGCTTACCGGCGGTGTCTGCGCCCTGGCCTTGCCCAGCCAACGTCTGCTCGAGGCGCGTAGCTGGCATCAATTGGGCGCCCACTCGATTGGCGCCGGGCAGTTCTGGGGCGGTGAATTCTGGAGCGGCTTATACCTGCTCTGGCAAGGCGATCTGCTGGCCTACGACCGGGTAATCAGTCCCGCCCTGGAGCGCTTGGGCCGGGTGCGCTATGCCTCTTATCTGGCGCCTTATACCTCGGCACTTTGCAGCGTACTGGCCCAACGTGGCCGACCGGGCGAAGCGCTGCAGCTGATCCAGCGGGCCATTACCCATGCCCAGGGCGCCGACGATCAGTCGGCATTGCCCGAATTGCTGCGTTGCCACGCCGAACTGCTGGTACAGGATGCCGCCCACCAAGCCGACGCGCTGCTGCACCAGGCATTGGCTATCGCCAGGCAGCACCGGATGAACGCCTGGGAGCTGCGCATTGTTACCACCCAGGCCAGGCTATGGAGCGCCAATAACGAACCTGGCCGCGCGCGTGACGCCGTGGCACAGGTGCTGGCGAGCTTTACTGAAGGTTTTGATAGCGCCGATGTCGATGCCGCCCGCCAGTTACTCCGAACGCTGGAGTAAGCTGGCGCGCTCGGCTGTCGTGCTGATGCGCTTACCGCCTTGGCGGCCGATTTCGAGCGCCTGGCCATCGCGCTGCTTGCCTTGGCGCGCCAGGCCGACCAGCTGAGGAATCAACGGCCCCTCGGGCAAATGCCGCCAGAAACGCCCCGGCATATGCTGGGCCAACGCGCCAGGATTAACCCGCGCCGGGTTGAACGTATGGCGGTAATAGGTGGGCCAGAGTTGGCCATCCGGGTCGTCGGCCTGCTGCGCCCATTGCCGCCACGTTTCCGGACATTGCTGGCGGTAGTCGAAGGT
>JBCECW010000114.1:0-4433 GCA_039207785.1 Pseudomonas sp.
CGAGCACCGCCAGGAGTTCGAGGACTATATCTGCGACGACGGCGCTGGCCTGGGCCCCTATACCCTGCGTTGCGCGCTGTGGCGTGAGGGCGACAAGGCAATCTTCGATTTCGAAGGCACCGACCCGCAGGCACCGTCGTCGGTGAACTTCTACGTCAACGAAGAGATGTTCAAGATCTTCTTTGGCGCCTTGACCATCAGCCTGTTCGACCCGGCCATTCTGCTTAACGACGGTTTCTACGACCTGGTGGAAGTGCGTATTCCCCGGGGCTCGATTCTCAAGCCGAACTTCCCGGCGGCGCTGTCCTGCCGCACCCACTTGCTGGGCCGCATCTTCGACATGATGGGCGGGCTGCTGGGCCAGGGCACGCCGCAGGCGATGAACGCCGCGGGCTTCTCCGACTCGCCGCACTTTATGTACTCGGGCTACGACCAGCAGGGTGAGTGGTTCCAGCTGTTCCAGATCGGCTTTGGCGGTATTCCGGGGCGCCCGGCGGGCGATGGCCCGGACGGCCATTCACTGTGGCCGGGCTTTACCAACGTGCCGAACGAGTTTGTCGAAGCCTACTTCCCGCTGCGTATCGAAACCTACGAAACGCTCAGCGATTCCGGCGGCGCCGGCCTGCACCGTGGCGGCAATGGCCTGCGCGTGGCCTACCGCTTGCTGGTGGATGGCGATGTGTCGATCCACGATGACCGTTGGCTGACCTACCCCTGGGGTGTCAACGGCGGTGCGCCGGGTGAGCGTAGCCGCAAGGAATTGCTGCGGGCCGACGGCAGCCGGCAGATGCTGCCGGCCAAGTGCGACAACATCAAGGTCAAGGCCGGCGACCTGATCCTGTTCGACACCTGGGGTGGCGGTGGTTGGGGCGACCCCTTGCAGCGTGAGCCGGGCAAGGTGCTCACCGATATCAACCGTGGTCTGGTCAGCGTCGAGGGCGCGCGGCGTTACGGCGTGGTGGTGGTCGATGGTGCGGTCGACGAGCAGGCCACCCTCGGCTTGCGCGAGGTGATGGCCAGCGAGCGCGGCGAGCCGCAACTGTTCGACCGTGGCGGCACCCTTGAAGAACTCAAGGCCCGCTGCCTGGCGGAAACCGGCTTGCCGGCGCCCGTCACGCCGGTCTGGGCATAAGGAGCGACCATGAGCCTTGACTCCCGCTCCCTGGCCACCGCCCAGCGCTATGCGCTGGTGCTGGTGGACCTGTCCCTGGGCTTTACCGATCCGGCGCTAAGCCCGCTGGCCGCTGAGTGCAGTGCGGTGGTGGAGGCCAACCAGCGCTTGCTGGCGGCCTTCCGCCAACGCGGCTGGCCGGTGTTCTTTACCACGGTGGCCTACGACTCGCCGGCCCAGGCCCATGTGTTTCGCAGCAAGGTGCCGGCGCTCAATGTGCTGCAAGCCGGGTCGCCGCTGGTGGCGATCGACCCGCGCCTGCAACCGCAAGCCAACGAGCCGGTGCTGGTCAAGCACTGGGCCAGTGCCTTCTTTGGCACTGACCTGGCGCAGCGTATCCGCGCCGCCGAGGCGGACGGGGTGATGGTCACGGGCCTGACCACCAGCGGCTGCGTGCGCGCCACGGTACTGGATGCCTTGCAGCACGAGCTACGGGTATTGGTGCCGGAGGCTGCCGTGGGCGACCGCGATGCCGATGCACACCGGGCCAACCTGCGCGATATGCAGATCAAGTACGCCGATGTGGTCACCCTGGAGCATTGCCTTGCGCTGCTGGGCTAGTGCGCTGGTGCTGCTGGTATTGACGGGGTGCTCGTCACCGGCCGCTGTGCCGGTGGCCGAGCGGCCTGCGCAGCCGGCGCCCTGTACGGCCTATGTCGATGCCTGGGTCGGTCATTTCCGCGCCAATGTGGCGCGGCTCGATGGCCAGGCCCGGGAAGTACCCGAACAAAAACTGCGTGATGCACGCGAGCAACTGGCGCGTGCCGGGGTAGCGGAAGGGCAATGCCAGCGGCCGTTCTGTGTGGTGCAGCCCGAAGCGGGTGGCCGCCTGAACAGCTACTGCGGCTACCGTGTGGACGACCCGACAGGGGCCGAGCTGTACCGCTGGGTGCCCTGGACGCCTGCCCTCTGAGGCAACCCCATAACAAGACCGACCCCTTTTACTGCCGAGGTGCCAACCGTGGGAGCCCAAACGCTCTACGACAAATTGTGGGACCGCCACCGGGTCGACGACCTGCCGGACGGTTCCAGCCTGCTGTATATCGACCGTCACTTGCTGCACGAAGTGACGTCGCCCCAAGCCTTTTCCAACCTGCGCCTGGCCGGGCGCAAACCCTGGCGGCTGGATACCAGCCTGGCCACCCCGGACCATAACGTGCCGACCCTGGGCCGCGACCTGGGCATCGGTGGCGTCAGCGACAAGATCGCCCGGCAGCAGATCGCCGTGCTGGAAAGCAACAGCCGCGAGTTTGGCGTGCCGTTGTTCGCGTTGAATGATGTCCGCCAGGGCATCGTTCATGTGGTCGGCCCGGAGCAGGGCCTGACCTTGCCGGGCATGACCCTGGTATGCGGCGACTCGCACACGGCCACCCACGGTGCCCTGGCGGCGTTGGCCCATGGCATTGGCAGCAGCGAGGTGGAGCATGTACTGGCCACGCAAACCTTGCGCAGCCGCAAGCTGAAGAACCTGCGCATTGTGGTGGACGGCCACTTGCCGAGCTACGCCACGGCCAAGGACCTGGCGCTGTTTATCATCGGCCGGATCGGCACGGCGGGCGGCACCGGGCATGCCATCGAGTTTTGCGGGCCGGTGATTGAGGCGCTGTCCATGGAAGCGCGCATGACCCTGTGCAATATGAGCATCGAAGCCGGCGCGCGGGTGGGGCTGGTGGCCTATGACAAGGTCACCGAGGCCTATGTCAAAGGGCGGCCGCTGGCGCCGCAAGGCGAGCAGTGGCAAGACGCGATTGGCTACTGGCGCAGCCTGCACTCCGACCCGCAGGCAAGCTTCGACCAGAGCCTGAACTTCCGTGGCGAAGACGTGTTGCCGCAGGTGACCTGGGGCACTTCGCCGGAGATGGTGGTGGCGATCAACCAGTGCGTGCCGACCCTGGACCAAGCCCGCGACGCTTTGCAGCGTTTGGACTGGGAGCGTGCCCTGACCTATATGGGCTTGGAGGCCGGGCAACCGCTGATGGGCGTGCCGCTGGACCGGATCTTTATCGGCTCGTGCACCAACGCCCGTATCGAAGACCTGCGTGCGGCCGCCGAAATCCTGCGTGGCCGCCGCGTGCATGGGCGGATCAAACAGGCCTTGGTGGTGCCGGGTTCCGGCCTGGTGCGCCTGCAAGCCGAACGCGAAGGCCTGGACCAGGTGTTCAAGGCGGCCGGCTTTGAATGGCGTTCACCTGGCTGCTCGATGTGCCTGGGCATGAACGCCGACCGCCTCAACCCCGGCGAGCGTTGCGGGGCCACCTCCAACCGTAATTTCGAAGGGCGCCAGGGCAAGGGCGGGCGTACCCACCTGTTGTCGCCGGCCATGGCGGCTGCCGCAGCGGTGGCCGGCGAGCTCACCGATATCAGGAGCTTTTGATATGCAGGCATTGATCGAGCACGAAGGCATCGTCATTCCCCTTAATCGCGCCAATATCGACACCGATATGCTGCTGCCCAAGCAGTATTTGAAGAGTCTGGAGTCGGTGGGCTTTGGCGATTTTCTGATGGACGACGAGCGCTACCTGGACCCTGGCGAAGTGGATACACCGATTGCCAGTCGCCGCCCGGACCCGCACTGCATCCTTAACCAGGCGCCTTACAACCAAGGCTCTATTGTGCTGGCGCAGGCCAATTTCGGTTGTGGTTCCAGCCGTGAGCACGCGGTTTGGGCGCTGCGGGACTTTGGTGTGCGGGTGATTATCGCCCCGAGCTTTGGCGACATCTTTCGTATCAACTGTTTTAACAACGGATTGCTACCGCTGCAGCTCCCGCAGGCCGCGGTTGACAGCCTGTTTGACCAGGTGGCGCAGCAAACGGGGCTGACCGCGCGGGTCGATGTGGCGCAGCGCTTGCTTGAAACAGCGCAGCAGCGCTGGTCGTTCGACCTGGAGGAGGGGCGACGCCAGAGTTTGCTGACAGGTTTGGACGAAATCGGCGAAACCCTGCGTTACGCCGAGCGTATCAGCGCCTATGAACAGCAGCGCAAAAAGACCGAGCCTTGGGTGTTTCGTCACTGAAGGAAACACCCTCGGCCACATAACAATAAAAGGGGTATGCCGTGGAATTCGCCAACGCGGAGCAGGAGCGGGTCAAGATTTGCCTGATCGGCAACTCCAAGCTCAGCCAGATCGTGCACAGTTTGATCCCCGAGTTCGAAGCACTCGCCAGCATCACCATCATCGACAATATCTTTAACGATGCGGTGCGTGCGGCGCGTGACCTGATCGAACGCCAGCAGGTGGATATCTTTATCAGCGCCGGGGCC
>JBCECW010000114.1:4443-7258 GCA_039207785.1 Pseudomonas sp.
CTATTTGCAAGACACCTTGCCCACGCCGGTACTGGCGTTAAAGGTGGAACAGGCCGACCTGATCCAGGCGGTGCTGACGGCGCGGCGGATCTCGCCAAAGATCCTGCTGCTGACCTATGAGCGGCAAGAGACCAATGTCGAACTATTGGGCTTGTTCGAAGGGCTCGACCTGACGCATCACACCTACAGCACTGCCGAGCACGCCAAGGAAATTTTCCATAGCCTGCGCAATGACGGCTTTGGCGTGGTAATCGGCTCCAGTTATGCCTGCGACCTGGCCGAGCAGTGGGGGCTGGACTCGGTGCTGATCTACTCGCGCGAATCCTGTCGCAACCTGTTGCGCAAGGCCATTCGCACGGCCGGACAACACAAACGGCACCAACAGCAGGCGCAACTCGGGCAGTTTTTGCTCGAGCAGAATCTGCAACCACAGGTACTGACCAACCAGGACGGCATGGTCATCGCCTGGAACAGTGCGGCGGCTGGTTTTATCGGCAATATGAGCCGGCGTCGGCGCCTGGATAGCGTGCTCGACAGCAAGTTGATCGAGGCGCCGAGCCTGCGGGCCGAGGGCATTCTGGTGGGCGAGCGTCTGTGCAGCCTGCACAAGCAGCCGTTCGACGTGGACGGCGAGCGCGTCGGCTTTCTCTACAGTTTTGTACCCAGCCCGCAAGCTGTGCCGCAGGACGATGGCCGCCGCCTGGTGTTCCAGTCCAGCCGCATGGCCGAGGTGCAGAACCAGCTGACGGTCTATGGCGCCACACCCGGCACTGTGTTGCTGCGCGGCGAGACCGGTACGGGCAAGGAACTGGCCGCGCGCCAGGTGCATGCGGCCTGTGCCAATGCCAAGGGCACCTTTGTGGCGATCAACTGCGCGGCGATTCCTGCCGAGCTGTTCGAATCGGAACTGTTCGGCTACGCCGAGGGCGCCTTTACCAGCGCCAAGAGCGGCGGCAAGTCTGGCCTGCTGGAGAGCGCCAACAACGGCACCTTTTTTATGGACGAGATCAACTCGTTGCCGATGCCGCAGCAAGCCAAGTTGCTGCGCGTGTTGCAGGAGCGCGAGATCAGCCCGGTGGGGTCGCGCCGGCCAATTTCGCTGAATATCAAGTTTGTCGCGGCCTGCAACGTCGACTTGATGGATGAAGTGCGCGCCGGGCGTTTTCGTGAAGACCTGTACTACCGCATCAGTACCTTTGTGGTGCATATCCCGCCGCTGCGCGAGCGCACCGAAGATATCCCGCTGCTGACCAGTTACCTGATGCGCCGTGAAAGCCTGCGCTATGGCCTGGAGGTGGAGCCGGACGCCCTGATCAAAGGCGTTACGGCTGTGTTTCGGCGCTATCACTGGCCGGGCAATGTGCGCCAACTGGAAAACGTGGTGGAGCGTCTGATCGTTTCGCAACGCCTGTATGGCAGTTGCGACGCCTTGCTTGAGGCGTTGCCGCGGGTGGTGCCGGAGCTGTATGCGCCGCTTAACGAAGGCGAGAGCGGCGGGCACTTGCACCATGTCGAGCAGGAAGAAATCGTCAAAGCCTTGCAGCTGTTCGCCGGCAATAAAAGCATGGCCGCCGAGTACCTGGGGATCAGCCAGACCACGCTGTGGCGGCGTCTGAAACGCCTGCAGAGCGGCGAGAGCCAGGCTTGATCGGCAGCATTTTTGCGCCTTGAGCGCCAAACCTTTACGAGTAAACCGTTATGCCTGATTACACCGCGCCCGTGCGCGACCTGCGCTTCGTCCTGCACGAAGTGTTCGATGCGCCCAGCCTCTGGGCGCGCCTGCCGGCCTTGGCCGAGGTGGTAGATGGCGACACAGCCGATGCCATTCTGGAAGAGGCGGCAAAAATCACCGGCGAACTGATCGCGCCGCTCAATCGCAGTGGGGATGAAGAGGGCGCGCAGTGGCTAAATGGTGTGGTCAGCACGCCCGCGGGTTTCAAACAGGCCTATGCCACTTATATAGAAGGTGGCTGGGTGGGGTTATCGGGTAACCCGCAGTACGGTGGCATGGGCATGCCCAAGATGCTTGCCGTGCAGTTTGAGGAAATGCTCTATGCCGCCGGCTCCAGCTTTGCCCTGTATTCGGCCTTGAGTTCCGGTGCCTGCCTGGCCATCGACGCCCACGCCAGCGAAACCTTGAAGCGCACTTATCTGCCGCCCATGTATGCGGGGCGCTGGGCCGGCTCCATGTGTTTGACCGAAGCCCATGCCGGCACCGACCTGGGCATTATTCGCACCCGCGCCGAACCGCAGGCCGATGGCAGCTATGCGGTAACGGGCAGCAAGATCTTTATCACCGGCGGCGAGCAGGACCTGACGGAAAATATCATTCACCTGGTGCTGGCCAAGCTGCCGAATGCGCCGGCGGGGCCCAAAGGGATTTCCTTGTTCCTTGTGCCGAAGATCAAGGTCAATGCCGATGGTTCGCTGGGGGCCGGCAATGGGGTGAGCTGCGGTTCCATCGAACACAAGATGGGCATCAAGGCTTCGGCCACCTGCGTGATGAACTTCGATGGCGCCGAAGGCTATCTGATTGGTGAGGAAAACAAGGGCCTGGCGGCGATGTTCACCATGATGAACTACGAGCGCTTGTCCATCGGCATTCAGGGGATTGGTTGTGCCGAGGCGTCTTACCAAACCGCCGTGGCCTATGCCCGTGAACGTATCCAGGGGCGTGCGGCAAGCGGACCGCAGGCCCAGGACAAGGTGGCCGACCCGATTATCGTGCACGCCGATGTGCGTCGCATGTTGTTGACCATCAAGGCCATGAACGAAGGCGGCAGGGCCTTTGCCTGCTATGTGGGCCAGCAGCTGG
>JBCECW010000114.1:7268-8943 GCA_039207785.1 Pseudomonas sp.
GCGGCGGCAGCCTTGGTTGCCTTGCTTACGCCGGTGGCCAAGGCGTTTTTTACCGATAGTGGCCTGGAGAGTACGGTGCATGGCCAGCAGGTGTTGGGCGGCCACGGTTATATCCGCGAATGGGGCCAGGAGCAGTTGGTGCGTGATGTGCGCATCGCGCAGATTTACGAGGGCACCAATGGCATTCAGGCCCTGGACCTGCTTGGCCGCAAGGTGATTGCCAATGGCGGGGCGGCGCTGCGCCAGTTCACTGGCGAGATTCGTCAGTTCGCTGGTGTTTATAGAGAGCCGTTACTGGAGGCGGTAGAGCGTCTGGAGCGGACCAGTGCCTGGCTGTTGGAACGCGCTGGCGCAAACCCCAATGAAACCGGGGCGGCGTCCGTGGAGTACCTGCATTTGTTCGGTTACACCGCCTACGCCTGGATGTGGGCGCGGATGGCGACGGTGGCGCAGGCCAAGTTGGTAGAAGACGAGGCGTTCTACGGTGCGAAGCTGGCCAGCGCGGCGTTTTACTTTGCCCGTTTGCTACCGCGCACCGTGAGCCTGGAAGCCAGTATCCGTGCGGGTAGCGAAACGCTGTATGGCCTGACGGCCGAGCAGTTTTGATAAGGCCAACGTGGCGCGTTGGCCTTGGCAGAGTTACTGGCTCACTCTGGCTGGTGGCCGGGCAGCATCAATAAAGGGCAGGGCGCCATTGGGCAGTACGGTGGTCGGCAGGGCGCCGTCCCAGCGTTCGGCTTTGGTCAGCTCCACCAGGTTCTGGTTGCTGGCCAGCGCTTCTGCCCGGGCTTTGATCGCGGCCGCCTCGGCTTCACCACGCAGGCGAGTGGCTTCGGCATCTGCGCGGGCTTCGGCCAGTTTGGAATCGGCTTCGGCTTGCGCCTGGGTAACGCGGATCTGCGCTTGCACTTGTTCGGTCTGCAGCATCTGCTCGCGGGTTTTGACTTCTACCTCGGCTTTCATACGCAGGGCGATGGAGCGTTCGTAGTCGTCGCTGAAGTCGATGTTTTCCACTTGCACGCTGTCGATGACGACCGGGCCATTGATGGAGTCTTTGATCGCCTTGGCCACATCGCCGACGAACTTGCCGCGCTGCTGCACGGCGGTGACCGCGTTGTATTGGCCAAATACGTTTTCCACCTGGGTGGGTACTTGGCGGCTGATCAGGCGAGACACCAGGCCGTCGAGGTCCTGGTATTGGCTGTAGACCTTGGCCACTTCGCCGGGTACCACGTGCCAGGAGACGGAGACCTGCAGGGTGGCGGTCTGTTGGTCCTTACTGTAGGCCTGCAGCTCGCGGTAGGAGGTGGCCTGGCTTTGTACCGAGATGAACTTTACGGTTTCGATAAAGGGCGTCTTGAACGACAGGCCGGGCTCGACCACGCCAACCAGCGCGCCGTTGCGCAGCAATACGCCGCGTTCTGTTTCATCGACCGTGTACCAAGAGGTGGAGATCACACCCAGTGCAATAAGCACGAGGGCGATGATGCCAATAGCTTTCCCGTTGAATCCCTGCATGTTGCTTCCTTTATATAGAGAGAGTGTTGGTGAGGGGGCTGTAGCTTATAGATAGCCAGCGCCGAGGTCTGCCAAATGAATCATTGATTTCAGATTCACTGCAATAAAGCCTTGACGGCCTTTCGTGGGTGCTTATAATGCGCACCACTTCCGGCGC
>JBCECW010000115.1:0-279 GCA_039207785.1 Pseudomonas sp.
AGGCGAGGCGTACGATGAGCAAAGAAGTACTGCTGGTTGTTGAGTCGGTATCCAACGAAAAGGGCGTACCGGCCGGCGTTATTTTTGAGGCGTTGGAGCTGGCACTGGCCACTGCAACGAAAAAACGTTTCGACGTTGAAGTTGAACTTCGCGTAGAGATCAACCGTATTACGGGCAACTACGATACCTATCGTTGCTGGACCGTGGTTGACGATCAATCGCTGTTCAACCTGGCATCAGAGCTGACGCTCGACGAGGCGCGCGAAGTCAAGCCCGATG
>JBCECW010000115.1:289-7997 GCA_039207785.1 Pseudomonas sp.
AGCCTGATGCCCAGCTTGGCGACACCATCGAAGAGAAGATCGAGTCGATCGAATTCGGTCGCATCGCTGCGCAAACTGCCAAGCAAGTGATCGTGCAGAAAGTTCGTGAAGCCGAACGCGCCCAAGTGGTCGAGGCTTATCGCGAGCGTCTGGGCGAAATCATCTCCGGCACCGTGAAGAAAGTGACCCGCGACAACGTGATCGTCGACCTGGGTAACAACGCCGAAGCACTGCTGGCCCGCGAGGACATCATCTCCCGCGAGACCTTCCGTGTTGGCGCACGTCTGCGTGCCCTGCTGAAAGAAATCCGCACCGAGAACCGCGGCCCGCAGCTGATTCTGTCGCGTACCGCGCCGGAAATGCTGATCGAGCTGTTCCGTATCGAAGTGCCAGAAATTGCTGAAGAGCTGATCGAAGTGATGGCCGCCTCCCGTGATCCGGGTTCGCGCGCCAAAATTGCCGTGCGCTCCAAAGACAAACGTATTGACCCGCAAGGCGCCTGCATTGGTATGCGCGGCTCGCGTGTACAAGCGGTGTCGGGTGAGTTGGGCGGCGAGCGTGTCGATATCGTGCTGTGGGACGACAACCCTGCTCAGTTCGTGATCAACGCCATGTCACCGGCCGAAGTTGCCGCCATCATCGTTGACGAAGATGCCCATGCCATGGACATCGCCGTCGGTGAAGACAACCTGGCGCAAGCCATCGGCCGTGGCGGTCAGAACGTTCGCCTGGCCAGTCAACTGACTGGCTGGACACTGAATGTCATGACCGAAGCGGATATTCAGGCCAAGCAGCAAGCTGAAACTGGCGACATCCTGCAAAACTTCATCGACGAGCTGGAAGTCGACGAAGAGCTGGCGCAGGTGTTGGTAGAAGAAGGCTTCACCAGCCTGGAAGAAATCGCCTATGTCCCGATGGAAGAGATGCTCAGCATCGATGGCTTCGACGAAGAGATCGTCACCGAGCTGCGCGCTCGTGCCAAAGATCGCCTGCTGACCAAAGCCATTGCGACAGAAGAAAAGCTGGCAGACGCCCACCCGGCCGACGACCTGCTCTCGCTCGAGGGTATGGACAAGGCGCTGGCGCAAGAACTGGCAGTACGCGGCGTGATTAACCGCGAAGACCTGGCCGAGCAGTCGATTGACGACCTGCTCGACATCGACGGTATCGACGCAGAGCGTGCCGGCAAGTTGATCATGGCCGCCCGAGCCCATTGGTTCGAGTAAGTTCGCGGCCTGAGGAGAGAAGTGCATGACGCAAGTCACGGTCAAAGAACTGGCCCAAGTGGTCGCAACCCCTGTAGAGCGTCTGTTGTTGCAGATGCGCGAAGCGGGTTTGCCGCACACCGGTGCCGACCAGGTTGTGACTGACAGCGAGAAGCAAGCCCTGTTGGCGCATCTCAAAAGCAGTCACGGCGAGAAGGTGGAAGAACCGCGCAAGATCACCTTGCAGCGTAAAACCACCAGCACCCTGCGTGTAGCGGGTAGCAAAACCATCAGCGTAGAAGTGCGCAAGAAGAAAACCTTCGTCAAGCGCAGCAACGAAGAAATCGAAGCTGAGCAAAAACGCGAGCAGGAAGAGCGCGCGGCAGAAGAGGCACGCCTGCAGGCGGCCGAAGAAGCCAAGCGTCAGGCTGAAGAAGCCGCCCGCCGCGAAGCCAGCGCCAAGGCCGCTGCTGCCGAGCCGGTTGCCGAAGCGGCACCGGTCGCGCCGGCTGCTGAGCCGGTGGTGGCTGATATCGAGCTGCCGCCTGTGGTTGCGCCGGTAGAAGAGCGTAAGAAAGACGAACAGCGTCGCCCAGACAAATCCCGCAACGACGACGACCGTCGTGGCGGCGAGCGCAAAGCCACGGCCCATCGTCCTTCGGCTAAAGAGAAGGAAAAGGCCCCGGCTCCGCGTGTGGCCCCGCGTACCACCGACGAGGAAAGCGATGGCTTCCGTCGTGGCGGTCGTGGCAAGACCAAGCTGAAAAAACGCAATGCACACGGTTTCCAGAGCCCGACCGGTCCGGTTGTACGCGACGTGTCCATCGGCGAAACCATCACTGTCGGCGAGTTGGCCGCACAGATGTCGGTTAAAGCGGCTGAAGTGATCAAGTTCATGTTCAAGATGGGCACCCCGGTGACCATCAACCAGGTACTGGATCAGGAAACCGCACAGCTGATCGCTGAAGAGCTGGGCCACAAGGTCAAGCTGGTCAGCGACAACGCGCTCGAAGAGCAGTTGGCCGAGTCCTTGAAGTTCGAAGGTGAAGCGATTTCCCGTGCACCGGTTGTGACCGTAATGGGCCACGTTGACCACGGTAAAACCTCCCTGCTCGACTACATTCGTCGCGCCAAGGTGGCGGCTGGCGAAGCCGGCGGTATCACCCAGCACATCGGTGCCTACCACGTAGAAACCGAGCGCGGCATGGTGACCTTCCTCGACACCCCGGGCCACGCCGCGTTTACCGCCATGCGTGCCCGTGGTGCCAAGGCCACCGACATCGTGATCCTGGTTGTGGCTGCGGACGACGGCGTGATGCCGCAAACCATCGAAGCTGTTCAGCATGCCAAGGCTGCTGGCGTTCCGCTGGTGGTGGCAGTGAACAAGATCGACAAGCCTGGCGCTGACCTGGAACGCATCAAGAGCGAACTGGCAGCCCACGACGTAACCCCGGAAGAGTGGGGCGGCGACAACCCGTTCGTGTCGGTATCGGCAAAAATGGGTACCGGCGTCGACGAACTGCTGGAAGCTGTATTGCTGCAAGCCGAAGTACTGGAACTCACCGCCACCCCATCGGCCCCGGGCCGTGGTGTCGTGGTCGAGTCCCGCCTGGACAAGGGCCGCGGCCCGGTAGCTACCGTGCTGGTTCAAGACGGTACCCTGCGCCAAGGCGACATGGTACTGGTCGGCTCGAACTATGGCCGCGTGCGCGCCATGCTCGATGAGAACGGTAAGTCCATCAAGGAAGCGGGTCCTTCGATTCCGGTCGAAATCCTCGGCCTCGACGGCACGCCAGATGCTGGCGACGAGATGAGCGTAGTGGCTGACGAGAAGAAAGCCCGTGAAGTCGCGCTGTTCCGTCAAGGCAAGTTCCGCGAAGTGAAACTGGCACGTGCCCACGCTGGCAAGCTGGAAAACATCTTCGAAAGCATGGGTCAGGAAGAGAAGAAAACCCTGAACATCGTGCTCAAGTCCGATGTACGTGGTTCGTTGGAAGCGCTGCAAGGCGCACTCAACGGCCTGGGTAACGACGAAGTGCAAGTGCGCGTAGTCGGCGGCGGTGTCGGTGGTATCACCGAGTCCGATGCCAACCTGGCACTGGCCTCCAACGCGGTTCTGTTTGGCTTCAACGTGCGTGCCGACGCTGGCGCGCGCAAGATCGTCGAGCAGGAAAGCCTGGATATGCGTTACTACAACGTGATCTACGACATCATCGAAGACGTCAAGAAAGCCCTCACCGGCATGCTGGGCAGCGATGTTCGCGAGAACATCCTCGGCGTGGCCGAAGTGCGTGACGTGTTCCGTTCGCCGAAGTTTGGTGCCATCGCCGGTTGCATGGTGGTTGAAGGTACGGTCTACCGTAACCGTCCGATCCGTGTACTGCGTGAAGACATCGTGATCTTCGAAGGCGAGCTCGAATCGCTGCGCCGCTTCAAAGACGATGCGTCGGAAGTGCGCAACGGCATGGAATGCGGTATCGGCGTGAAGAGCTACAACGACGTCAAAGTCGGCGACAAGATCGAAGTGTTCGAGAAGATCCAAGTGGCTCGCAGCCTTTAAGCTCGAGCTGTTATACGCAACGCCCGGTCCGGCTCACGCCTGGCCGGGCGTTTGCCGCTTTCAGACCGTCAGGGTTTTGTGCCGTGGCGGGAGGTAACAGGTAGTCAGCATGGCCAAAGAATATAGCCGTACCCAACGTATCGGCGATCAGATGCAGCGTGAGCTGGCACAGCTGATCCGCCGTGAAGTCAAAGACCCGCGCGTCGGTCTGGTGACCGTGACGGCGGTCGATGTCAGCCGCGATGTCGGCCACGCGAAGATTTTTATCACCGTGATGGGCCAGGACACCCCGGAAGAAATCGCCCAGAACGTCAAGGCGCTGAACGATGCCGCCGGTTTCCTGCGTATGCAGCTGGCCCGCGCGATGAAGCTGCGCAGCGTGCCGCAGCTGCATTTCCATTACGACGAAAGCGTAATGCGCGGTGCCCACCTGTCGGCACTGATCGAGCGTGCCGTGGCCGAAGATGGCCAGCACACCGACGCCGAACCCTCGGGCGACAAGGAGTAAGGCGTGGCCCAGGTCAAGCGTATCCGCCGCAATGTCAGCGGCATCATCCTGCTCGACAAGCCCAAGGGCTTCAGCTCCAACGCCGCCCTGCAGAAGGTGCGCTGGTTGCTGAACGCCGAGAAGGCCGGCCACACCGGTAGCCTCGATCCGCTGGCCACCGGCGTGCTGCCGCTGTGCTTTGGCGAGGCGACCAAGTTCTCCCAGTACCTGCTCGATGCCGACAAAGGCTACGAGACCCTGATGCAGATGGGCGTCACCACCACCACGGCCGATGCCGAAGGCGAGGTGATCGAGCGTCGCGAAGTGACCGTTGGTCGTGACGATATCGAAGCGGTCTTGCCCCGTTTTCGCGGTGATATCAGTCAGATACCGCCGATGTACTCCGCCCTCAAGCGTGATGGTCAGCCGTTGTACAAGCTCGCCCGTGCCGGCGAAGTAGTGGAGCGTGAAGCGCGTTCTGTTACTATTGCGCGCCTGGAAATGCTGGGCTGCGAAGGCGAGCAGGCGCGGTTGTCCGTGGCCTGCAGCAAAGGCACCTATATCCGTACCCTGGTGGAAGATATCGGCCAGGCGTTGGGCTGTGGTGCTCACGTGGCCGAATTGCGCCGCACCCAGGCCGGGCCCTTTGTATTGGCCCAGACGGTGACGCTGGAAGAGCTGGAACAGGCGCATGCAGACGGTGGTAACGAAGCGGTCGACCGCTTTCTGCTGCCCTCTGACAGCGGCCTGGAACACTGGCCCCTGGTGCAGTTTTCCGAACACAGTGCGTTTTACTGGTTACATGGGCAGGCGGTACGCGCCCCGGACGCGCCGAAATTCGGCATGGTCCGCGCATACGATCACAATGCTCGCTTTATCGGGATTGGCGAAGTGAGCGAAGACGGGCGCATTGCGCCGCGTCGCTTGATTCGGTCGGAATGACCGAACCTCGCTCAGGCGAATAAGCGCCTGGATGGGGACGAGGGTGGCTGTTAATAGGCACGGTCACATCTCATTTTTTAATACGAGGATTTGTCCTCGGCCTATTGGAGTTGTGCTCACTGGAGCTCGATTCCTTACTGAGAGGAAGCCCACATGGCACTCAGCGTTGAAGAAAAAGCCCAAATCGTTACCGACTACCAACAAGCCGTTGGTGATACTGGTTCGCCAGAAGTGCAAGTTGCACTGCTGACCGCCAACATCAACAAGCTGCAAGGTCACTTCAAAGCCAACGGTAAAGATCACCACTCCCGTCGTGGTCTGATCCGCATGGTAAACCAGCGTCGTAAGCTGCTGGACTACCTCAAAGGCAAAGACGTTAACCGTTACAGCACCTTGATCGGTCGTCTGGGCCTGCGTCGCTAATTTAGCGAAGCTGCTAGAGGTTGGTTGTTTGTCGTTATTTGTTGGGTATGCTCACGCAGCCCGGTGCTTAACGGCAGGCTTCCAGCCTCAAGTTTTATCTGTAGCACCGGTTTTGTTTGTATCGCCTGGACACTGCTCGGGTCCGACCCCCGAAGTTGCCCAAGAATTCTGCAAGAACACGATTTCCCCAAGGCAAAAAGAAGGTAAATACACCGTGAACCCGGTAATCAAGAAATTCCAATTCGGTCAATCGACCATCACCCTTGAGACTGGCCGCATTGCCCGTCAGGCTTCCGGCGCAGTATTGGTCACCGTTGACGACGACGTCAGCGTATTGGTGACCGTGGTTGGCGCCAAGCAAGCCGACCCAAGCAAAGGCTTCTTCCCGCTGTCCGTGCACTACCAAGAAAAAACCTACGCTGCCGGCAAGATCCCTGGCGGCTTCTTCAAGCGTGAAGCGCGTCCTTCGGAAAAAGAGACCCTGACTTCCCGCCTGATCGACCGTCCGATCCGTCCTCTGTTCCCTGAAGGTTTCCTGAACGAAGTTCAGGTGATCTGCACCGTGGTTTCCACCAGCAAGAAAACCGATCCGGACATCGCAGCCATGATCGGTACCTCGGCTGCCCTGGCCATCTCCGGCATTCCGTTCGAAGGCCCGATTGGCGCTGCCCGCGTTGCCTTCCACGAAAGCACCGGCTACCTGCTGAACCCGACCTACGAGCAACTCAAGGCTTCGAGCCTGGACATGGTTGTAGCGGGTACCAAAGACGCCGTGCTGATGGTTGAATCCGAAGCCAAAGAGCTGACCGAAGACCAGATGCTGGGCGCCGTATTGTTCGCCCACGACGAATTCCAATCGGTGATCAAGGCCGTTGGCGAACTGGCTGCCGAAGTCGGCAAGCCAACCTGGACCTGGGCACCTGCGGCCAAGAACACCGCTCTGCTGGACGCTATCCGCAGCGAATTCGGCGATGCCATCTCCCAGGCCTACACCATCACCATCAAGCACGAGCGTTATGGCCGTCTGGGCGAGTTGAAAGACCAGATCGTTGCCAAGTTCGCCGTTGAAGGCGGCCCGACTGCCGGTGAAGTGAAAGACGCATTCGGCGAAATCGAATACCGCACCGTTCGCGAAAACATCGTTAACGGCAAGCCACGTATCGACGGCCGCGACACCAAGACCGTGCGCCCGCTGGCCATCGAAGTCGGTGTTCTGGACAAAACCCACGGTTCGGCCCTGTTCACCCGTGGCGAAACCCAGGCGCTGGTCGTTGCCACCCTCGGTACCGCTCGCGACGCACAACTGCTGGACACCCTCGAAGGCGAGCGTAAAGACCCCTTTATGCTGCACTACAACTTCCCTCCGTACTCGGTGGGCGAGTGTGGTCGCATGGGCGCCACTGGCCGTCGCGAAATCGGTCACGGCCGTCTGGCCCGTCGTTCGGTCCAGGCCATGCTGCCAGCCGCTGACGTGTTCCCGTACACCATCCGCGTAGTATCGGAAATCACCGAATCCAACGGTTCGAGCTCCATGGCTTCGGTCTGCGGCGCTTCCCTGGCCCTGATGGACGCTGGTGTGCCGATGAAGGCACCGGTTGCCGGTATCGCCATGGGTCTGGTTAAAGAAGGCGAGAAATTCGCCATCCTCACCGACATCCTCGGTGACGAAGACCACCTGGGCGACATGGACTTCAAAGTGGCCGGTACCGCCAACGGTGTTACCGCGCTGCAGATGGACATCAAGATCAACGGCATCACCGAAGAAATCATGGAGATCGCCCTGGGCCAAGCCCTGGAAGCGCGCCTGAATATCCTCGGCCAGATGAACCAAGTGATCGCGACTTCCCGTAGCGAACTGTCGGCCAACGCCCCGACCATGATCGCCATGAAGATCGACCAGGACAAAATCCGCGACGTTATCGGCAAAGGTGGTGCAACCATCCGCGCGATCTGCGAAGAAACCAAGGCCTCGATCGACATCGAAGACGATGGCTCGATCAAGATCTTCGGCGAAACCAAGGAAGCGGCTGAAGCCGCCAAGCAGCGCGTTCTGGCGATCACCGCTGAGGCGGAAGTCGGCAAGATCTACGT
>JBCECW010000115.1:8007-8875 GCA_039207785.1 Pseudomonas sp.
CATCCTGCCGGGCAAGGACGGTCTGGTACACATCTCCATGCTGAGCGACGCTCGCGTAGAGAAAGTGACCGACGTGCTGAAAGAAGGTCAGGAAGTCGAAGTACTGGTACTGGACGTGGACAACCGCGGCCGTATCAAGCTGTCGATCAAAGACGTGGCAGCGGCCAAAGCTTCGGGCGTATAACCCGGTTTTTTTCGCAGCATAAGAGAGGGCCCCTTGCGGGCCCTCTTTTTTTGCCCGCAGAATCGCGACCTACCCCAGTGGCCACGCAATAACAGGAAAGCGGTATTCATGGAAAAGAGTCTCTGCCACTACCACCCCGCGCAACCCGCCACCTGGTTGTGCCATAGCTGCCCCCGGCATTACGGCGACTGCTGCGTGCCGCTCAATGACGACGCGCCGGAGCAAGCCCCGAGCTGCCCGCTGTGCACCAACCGCCTGGAGTTTCTCGGTGCGGCCAATACCGCCGAGCCCTTCTGGGAACGTATCCCGCAATTTTTTACCTATGGCCTGCAGCAAGGCCCCTTGGCCTTTAGTGCGTTACTCGCGCTGGCCAGCCTGTTTATGCCGGCATCCCTGATTCTGTGGACGCTGCTGTTCAGCATCGCCACCAAATACTTCTACAGCGTGATCGAAGCCAATAGCGAAGCGCTGCGTGAGGCGCCGAGCCTGGCCAGCGCCTTTACCGGCTCGGGTTTTAGCCTGTTCTTCAAGCAATTGGCGGTGTTTATTCTCTGCGGCATTGCCATGTGGCTGGCAGCCGACTCCGAGATCGAGGCGCTGTTCTGGCTGGTAAGTATCGGCGTGGTGCTGCTGATGCCGGCGAGCATCATCTTCCTGCATGGAGCCTCGGGCAGCGGCAAGTCC
>JBCECW010000116.1:0-1107 GCA_039207785.1 Pseudomonas sp.
GGGTTATTGCCGGGGCAGGCGCAGCACGCAGGTGAGGCCGCCGCCCTTGGTTTCGCGCAGGAAAATATCGCCGCCCTGGCGTTGTGCCGCTTCACGGGCGATGGTCAGGCCCAGGCCAACGCCGCCGGAGTTGCGGTTGCGTGAGCCTTCGACACGGAAGAAGGGTTCGAACACGCTTTCACGTTGCTCCGGGGCAATGCCCGGCCCGTGGTCGCATACATGCACCTCGATGCTGTCGGCCTGGTCGTGCATTTCGATCCGCGCATGGCCGGCATAACGCAGGGCATTGTTCAGCAGGTTGCTGATGGCCGAGCGCAGCGCCAACGGTTGCACCCGCAGCGGCGCGCAATGACCGCTAAGGCTGACATCGGCGCCCTGGTCCTGGGCGTTTTCGGTCAGCGACTCCACCAGCGCCTGCACATCGAACCACTGCAGCGCCTCGGTGGCGCGCTGTTCGTGCAGGTAGCGCAGGGTGGCGTCGAGCATATCGATCATTTCGCTGAGGTCTTGGCTCATGCGTTCGCGCAGGTGGGCGTTGGGCACCTGTTCCAGGCGCAGCTTGAGGCGCGACAGCGGGGTGCGCAGGTCATGGGACACCGCCGCCAACATGCGCCCACGCTGCTTCACCTGCTCGCGAATACGCTGCTGCATGGTGTTGAAGGTGTGGGCGGCGTTGCGGGCTTCCAGCGGGCCTTCTTCGGGCAGTGGCGGGGCGTCGAGGTTTTCGCTCAGGCGCTCGGCGGCTTCGGACAAACGTTGAATCGGTCGGCTCAGCAAGCGCGCGCCAAACCAGGCGGCAATCACCAATGTGAACATCTGGAATATCAGCGGCACCAACGGCCCGCCCAGGGGGCCTGGCCCTGGGCCCGGACGTGGCGGTTGGCGGCCATCCATCGGCGGCTGGTCGGGGCGCTGTGCGTCGGCCTGCGGTGGTCGTTGGCCTTGTGTCGCCTCTGGCATGGGCCCTTGCGGGCCGGGCGGCCACGGCCCGCCATATTGGCTAAACCAGGCAAAGGCGAGCAGGTGCGCCAACACAATCGACAGCAGCATCATGCCGAAGAGGCGGGCGAAGAGTGTGTCAGCGGAGCGCATCAGGCTATCGCACGT
>JBCECW010000116.1:1117-4141 GCA_039207785.1 Pseudomonas sp.
GAACACCCAGAGCAGGCGGAACTCGGCGTTGGACAGCGGCACCACCAGGCCATCGGGGGCCTGCAGCTGGCGCAATACGCCGTTGAGTTGCCAGTCATCGAAACGAATGCTCGAGCGCTCATCGGTGCGCGGCGTATCGCGGTCATCACGTACCCGGCGCAGGATGCTCTGGATACGCGCCACCAGCTCGCGTGGTTCGAACGGCTTGGCCATATAGTCGTCGGCGCCCAGCTCCAGGCCGATGATGCGGTCGGTGGGCTCGCAACGGGCGGTGAGCATCAGGATCGGGATATCCGAGGTGCTGCGCAGTTCGCGGCACAGTTCCAGGCCGTCTTCGCCGGGCAGCATCAGGTCGAGAATGATCACGTCGAAGCGATTGGCTGCCAGTGCTTTGCGCATGCCGGTGCCATCGCCGACGGCTTCGCTGGCGATATTGAAGCGGGTCAGGTAGCCGCTGAGCAGTTCGCGCAGTTCGATATTGTCGTCGACGATCAGTGCGCGGGTGGTACGTGAGCGGACGTCCCGTTCGTTAAGGGCTTCCATCGGGCGTAGGCTCCGTGATTCGTGGGGCGGGGAGGCAAGCGGGCGCCATGCTGAGGGTAGGGCGTATCGACAACATGTCGGTAATGTATCCAGCTTGGTACAAAAAGCGTAATTCGGCTTTCAGGCCCACAACAGGCCAGTCCCCTCGCCCCCTTGGGGGAGAGGGTTAGGGTGAGGGGGTAGATCAACAGCCAGATCAACAGCCCCTCACCCCCGGCCCCTCTCCCGCGAGCGGGAGAGGGGTGAACAGCATTAGATTTTTTTACGTCTTCTTTACGCCCAGCCCGCCCTTCGTATCTCGTCCCTTTACACCCCAACTCCTGACAATTCTCCCCAAGCGGCATTTGCCGTACGACGGAGAAATATCCATGCATCTTCTGGACGGGTTGTCCCTGCTGTTGGCCAGCGGACTGTTTATTTATCTGCTGGTCGCGCTGCTACGCGCCGGCCGTAATTAAGGGGCCGGCCATGGACAGTCATCTGCTGTTGCTGCTGCTGGCATTCTTTGCCTTGGTGCTGCTGCCAGCGCCCTGGCTTGGGCGTTTTTACTACCGGGTGATGGAAGGCGAGCGTACCTGGCTCACGCCGCTTTTGCAGCCGCTGGAGCGTGGCACCTATCGGTTTGCCGGCGTGGATGCCAAACAGGAACAGGATTGGCAAACCTACACCCTGGCCCTGCTGGCGTTTAACGGCGCGGGCCTGCTGTTGCTGTTTGTCATTCTGCTGCTGCAAGGCGTGTTGCCCCTCAACCCGCAGCATATGCCGGGCCTGGAATGGACCCTGGCGCTCAATACCGCCGTCAGCTTTGTCACCAATACCAACTGGCAGGCCTATAGCGGCGAAGCCAGCCTGAGCTATTTCAGCCAGATGGTGGGCCTCGGCGTGCAGAACTTTGTCAGCGCCGCCACCGGCCTGGCCGTGCTGGTGGCGCTGTGCCGGGGTATTTACCGGCGCTCCAGCCAGACCCTGGGCAACTTCTGGGTCGACCTCACCCGCGGCACGCTCTATGGCCTGCTGCCGCTGTGCCTGGCCCTGGCGCTGTTCCTGGTCTGGCAGGGTGTGCCGCAAACCTTTAGCCATTACCTGGATGCCATGACCCTGCAAGGCGGCGAGCAAAGCCTGCCGTTGGGCCCGGCCGCCAGCCAGATTGCGATCAAGCAACTGGGCACCAATGGCGGCGGCTTCTTCGGCCTGAACTCGGCGCACCCGTTCGAAAACCCGACGGTGTGGAGCAACCTGCTGGAGATGGCCGCCATCCTGCTGATTCCCGCAGCCCTGGTGTTTACCTTTGGCCATTACGTCAAAGACCTGCGGCAAAGCCGGGCGATCCTGGCTTGCATGTTGATTCTGCTGGTGCTGGGCCTGGGCGTAAGCCTGTACAGCGAGTTGCAACCCAACCCCGCATTGGCCGGTTTGCCGATCGAGCAGAGCGGTTCGCTGGAGGGCAAGGAAAGCCGCTTTGGCGTTGGCGCCTCGGCGATGTGGGCGGTGGTTACCACGGCGGCGTCCAGTGGTTCGGTCAATGCCATGCATGACAGCTTCAGCGCCCTCGGTGGCCTGGTGCCGATGTTCAATATGATGGTCGGCGAGGTGATCTTCGGCGGGGTCGGCGCCGGCCTCTACGGCATGCTGCTGTTTGTGTTGATCGCCGTGTTCCTGTGCGGGCTGATGGTGGGCCGCACCCCGGAATACCTGGGCAAGAAACTCGAAGCCCGCGAGGTGCGCCTACTGGTGCTGACCCTGCTGGTGATGCCGCTCGGCGTGCTGGTACTCGGCGCGCTCACCGCCGCCATGCCGTTTGCCAATGCCTCGGTGAGCAACCCCGGCGCCCATGGCCTGAGCCAGATTCTCTACAACTACACCTCCGGTACCGCCAACAACGGCTCGGCCTTTGGCGGCTTCGCTTCCAACACGCCGTTTCACAACCTGATGCTGAGCTTGGCCATGCTGCTTGGCCGCTTCGGCTACATCCTGCCGGTGCTGGCGATTGCCGGCAGCCTGGCGGCCAAGCGCCGGGTGCCGGTGGGGCAGAACAGCTTTCCCACCCATGGCCCGCTGTTTGTCAGCTTGCTGACCATCACCATCTTGCTGGTGGGTGGTTTGACCTTTCTGCCGGTATTGGCCCTCGGCCCGGTGGCCGAGCACCTCAGCCTGCTTGGCCACTAACAAGGATTTGTCATGAACGCTAAAACTCAAATTCCCAGTGTGCCGACCACACCACGCAAACCGTGGCAGGCCGCGCTGATCCAGGCTTTTGTCAAACTCGACCCGCGCCAGCTGGTGCGCTCGCCGGTAATGCTGGTGGTGGAACTCACCGCCATTTTCACCACCGTGCTGTGCGGCCTGCCGGGGCAGCCGGTGCCCACCTTTATCGCTGTGCAAATTGCCCTGTGGCTGTGGTTTACCGTGCTGTTTGCCAACTTTGCCGAAGCCCTGGCCGAGGGCCGTGGCAAGGCCCGCGCCGATAGCCTGCGCGCTGGC
>JBCECW010000116.1:4151-8851 GCA_039207785.1 Pseudomonas sp.
GGGTTGTTTGCCCGCCGTCGCCTGCACAATGGCAGCTTTGAAACCGTGCCGGCCAGCTCGCTGCGCAAGGGCGAAGTGGTGCGGGTGGAAGCGGGCGAGCTGATCCCCGGTGATGGTGAGGTGATCGAAGGCATTGCCGCCGTTAACGAAGCGGCGATTACCGGCGAATCGGCACCGGTGATTCGCGAGTCCGGCGGTGATCGTTCGGCGGTCACCGGCAATACCCGCGTGGCCTCGGACTGGTTGCTGGTGCGCATCAGCGTCAACCCCGGCGAGTCCACCCTGGACCGCATGATCGCCCTGGTGGAAGGCGCCAAACGGCAGAAAACCCCCAATGAAGTGGCGCTGGATATCCTGCTGATTGGCCTGACCCTGATCTTCCTGCTGGTGGTGGTCACCCTGCAGCCCTTCGCCATCTATTCCGGCGGCGCCTTGCCCCTGGTGTTTCTGGTGGCGCTGCTGGTGACCCTGATTCCCACCACCATCGGCGGCCTGTTGTCGGCCATCGGTATCGCCGGCATGGACCGCCTGGTGCGCCTGAACGTGATTGCCAAATCCGGTCGCGCGGTGGAGGCCGCCGGCGATGTGCATGTGTTGCTGTTGGACAAGACCGGCACCATCACCTTTGGCAACCGCCGCTGCAGCGCCCTGTATGCCGCCCCTGGCATCAGCGGCAAGGAACTGGCCGAAGGCGCCTTGCTGGCGTCGCTGGCGGACGATACGCCGGAAGGCAAATCCATCGTCGAGTACCTGCGCGCCTTGCACCCGATGGTCGAGCCGGCGCGCGATGCCGTGCACGCCATTGCCTTTAGCGCGGAAACCCGGCTGTCCGGGGTGGACTTCAACGGCAGCGTATTTCGCAAAGGCGCCGTGGATGCCGTGCTCGGTTTTATCGGCATGCAACGCCGGGACATGCCGGCGGTGCTGGCGCGAGAAATCGACAAGATCGCCCAGAGCGGCGGCACGCCGTTGCTGGTCTGCGCCGATGGTCATCTGCTCGGCGCCATCCACCTCAAGGACGTGGTCAAGCCCGGTATCCGTGAGCGTTTTGCCGAGCTGCGCCAGTTGGGTATTCGCACCGTGATGGTCACCGGCGACAACCCGCTGACCGCCGCCGCGATTGCCGCCGAAGCCGGTGTGGACGATGTGATTGCCGAGGCCACGCCGGAGAAGAAACTGGCGCGTATTCGCAGCGAACAGGCCGACGGCAAGATGGTTGCCATGTGCGGTGACGGCGCCAACGACGCGCCGGCGCTGGCCCAGGCCGATGTCGGCATGGCCATGAACGACGGCACCCAGGCGGCGCGGGAAGCGGCCAACCTGGTGGACCTGGATTCGGACCCCACCAAGCTCCTGGATGTGGTGCAGGTGGGCAAGGAATTGCTGGTCACCCGTGGTGCGCTTACCACCTTTTCCATCGCCAACGACGTGGCCAAGTACTTCGCCATTCTGCCGGCGCTGTTCACCAGCATCTACCCGCAACTGGGCGTGCTTAACCTGATGCAGCTGCACAGCCCGCAGAGCGCGATCCTGTCGGCCATCGTGTTTAACGCGCTGATCATTATCGCCCTGGTGCCATTGGCGCTGCGCGGTGTACGGGTGGAAGCGGTGGATGCGGCAAGCCTGCTGCGACGCAACCTGCTGATCTACGGGGTGGGTGGTCTGGTGGCGCCGTTTATTGGGATCAAATTGATCGATTTGCTGCTGACCAGCCTGGGGCTGGCATAAGGAAGCCATGATGAACAGTTATCTGCGTCCTGCTGTAAGCCTGATTGCCTTGCTGACCCTGGTCACCGGCGTGGCCTACCCACTGACCGTCACCGGCGTGGCCCAGTTGGCCTTTCGCGACCAGGCCAATGGCAGCCTGATCCACGACAGCCAGGGTCGTCTGCGCGGCTCCAGCCTGATTGCCCAGGCGTTTGACGGCGAGCAATGGTTTCAATCGCGCCCTTCGGCCGGCAGTTTTGCCACAGTCAGCAGCGGTGCTAGCAACCTGGCACCGAGCAACCCGGCGCTGCGTGAGCGGATTGCCGCTGATAGCGCCAAGCTGGCGGTCAGCGGGCAGGGCGCTGTGCCGATGGCGCTGGTGACCACCTCCGGCAGTGGCCTGGACCCCGACTTGCCGGTGGCGGCGGCGCAGTATCAAATCAGTCGGATTGCGGCAGCGCGCAATATCGACGCCAGCGCCTTGCAGCGGTTGGTTGAGCAAAACACCCAACGGCCATTGATTGGCCCCGAGGTGGTAAACGTACTGGCCCTAAACCTCGCCCTAGCTGAAAAAACGCAATAACCGTAGGGTGTGCTCCGCGCACCACGGCATTTATTCGGTAATGGCTTGGTGCGCAGCCGAACGCGGACCGGCGACCCTACGAGATCTCCGTTGATTGAGAGTGACATGACCAATAGCGAACGCGCCGACGCCTTGCTCGCCGCCGTAGACAGCCGCAACGGGCGAGGGCGGCTCAAGGTGTTTCTCGGCGCCGCTCCCGGCGTGGGTAAAACCTACGCCATGCTGCAAGCCGCCCAGGCGCAATTGCGCCAAGGCATCGACCTGCGCGCCGGGGTGGTGGAAACCCATTCGCGCGCCGAAACCGAAGCCTTGCTGGTGGGCCTGCCGCAACAGCCGCTCAAACGCCTCGAACACCGTGGTATCCAGCTGCACGAAATGGACCTCGACGGCCTGCTCGCCAACCCACCCAAGCTGGTGCTGGTGGATGAGCTGGCCCATAGCAATGCCCCCGGCAGCCGCCACGCCAAGCGCTGGCAGGATGTGCAGGAGCTGCTGGCGGCCGGCATCGACGTCTACACCACGGTCAATGTGCAGCACCTGGAAAGCCTTAACGACCAAGTGCAGGCCATCACCGGCGTGCAGGTGCGCGAAACCGTGCCCGACTGGGTGCTGCAAGAAGCCTACGAATTGCTGCTGATCGACTTGCCGCCGCGCGAGCTGCTGGAGCGCCTGCGCGACGGCAAGGTGTATGTGCCCGAGCAGGCCCGCGCGGCCATCGACGCCTTTTTCAGCCAGACCAACCTCACCGCCTTGCGCGAGCTGGCCATGCAAACCGCTGCTGCGCGGGTGGATGCCGACCTCAACCAGGGCTATCGCCAGTTGGGCCAGGATGCTCCCGCCGTGCGCGGGCGCCTGCTGGTGGGGATCGACGCCGATGGCCAGGCCGAACGCCTGGTGCGGCATGCCTCGCGGGTGGCCGAGCGCCGGCATCTGCCCTGGAGCCTGGTGCATATCGACACCGGCGCGGCGCGCGACCCACAGGCGCGGGCGCGCTTGCAGGCGGCGCAGCAACTGGCCGAGCGCCTCGGCGGCGAGGTGGTCAGCCTGCGCGCGGGCGAGGTGGCGAAAACCCTGATCCAGCACGCCAACGAACGCCGCGCCAGCCTGATTCTGGTGGGGCGCAGTCGTCAGCGTCTGTTCGGTGCCGGGGTGGCGCAGCGCCTGTTGCGCCATGGCGCGGGCCTGGAAATCAGCGTGTTGGACAGTGAAATCAGCGCCCGCCAACGCGAACCCAAAGCGCGCCATCCCTTGGTGCGTGGCGACTATTTGCTGGCCGTGGGCGCCACGCTGGTGGCCACCGGAGTGGCCTGGGCCGTGGCCAAGGTCTTGCCGCTGCCCAATATCTCCCTGGTGCTGCTGGCGGCGGTGTTGCTGGTGGCGGTGCGCACCAGTTCCGGGCCGGCCTTGCTTAGCGCCGTGCTGTCGTTTCTGGCCTATGACTTTCTGTTTATTCCGCCGCATTTTTCCCTGGCCATTCACCGCCATGAAGATGTGCTGACGCTGTTGTTCTTTCTGCTGATGGCCGCGCTGACCGGCAACCTGGCGGCGCGCCAGCGCCGGCAACTGCGCGTGCTGCGTGACACCCAGCGGGAAACTGCGGCGGTGCTGGAGCTGTCGCGCAAACTCACCGCTGCCACCGACCGCCAGGCCGTGCTCCTGGCCGCTAGCCAACAGCTGGCCAGTTGGAGCGATATGCAGGTGTGCCTGCTGGGGCGCAGCGAGGACGGCGGCTGGCGCGGTGAGGGCGGGGCCCTGCCGCCGCTTAGCGAAACCGAACGCATGGCCGCCGAATGGGCCTGGCAGCACGAACAGGCGGCGGGCCTCGGTACCGGCACCTTGCCCAGTGGGCGCTGGTGGTGGTGGCCGTTGACCGGTGAAGACGGCCCGCTGCTCTTGCTCGGTGTGAGCCCCAGCAACCAACAACCGCCGAGCATGGAACGCCGGCGCCTGCTGACGGCTCTGGCCCAGCCACTGGCCCAGGCGCTGGCCCGTGCGCAGTTGGCGCAAGACCTGGAAGCGGCGCGTCTGCATGGCGAAACCGAGCAACTGCGCAGCGCCTTGCTGGCGTCGGTGTCCCACGACCTGCGCACGCCCCTGACCGCCATGCGCGGCGCCATCGACAGCCTGCTGACCCTCGACGGCCAGTTGCCCCACCACGACCGGATCGAACTGTTGGAAAGCACCCGCGACGAAGCCGAGCGCCTGGACCGCTATATCCAGAACCTGCTGGATATGACCCGCCTGGGCCACGGTGGCCTGACCCTGGCGCGCGACTGGGTGGCGCCGGTGGATATTGTCGCCAGCGCCCTGCAGCGCCTGCGTCCATTGCTGGCGCCGTTACAGGTACAAACCCAGGTGCCGGCCGAGTTGCCGCTGCTGTATGTGCATGCCGCGCTGATCGAACAGGCGC
>JBCECW010000117.1:0-4126 GCA_039207785.1 Pseudomonas sp.
CCGTAGAGCAGCAGGCGCCGGCGTCGGACGGCCAACAAGCCGTGCTGGCTAAGGCCTTGGCCGCTATCGCCCAGCTGCACAGCAAAGGCCTGTGGCAAGCCGATCTGCACCTGGACAATCTGCTGGAGCATCACGGCCAGCTGTATCTGATCGACGGCGGCGGTGTGCAAGCGCAAGTGCCGGGGCAGCCGCTGGGGCGCGATGAAGTGCTGCGCAACCTCGGGGTGTTTTTTGCCCAGTTGCCGGCCAACCTTGAGCCCTTTATCGAAGAGCTGCTGATTCACTACCTGCTGGCCAACGGCGAGCACGCCTTGCCGCTGGAAAAACTGCTGACCGAAATCGCCAGCGTGCGCCGTTGGCGCGTGCGTGATTACCTGAAAAAGGCCGCCCGTGAGTGCAGCCTGTTTTCTGCACGTATCGGTGCGATGGGGCTGCGGGTGGTACGCCGCGAAGCCGAGCCGCGAGTGCAGGGGCTGTTGGCTGACCCTGACGTGGCCATCGATGCCGGCCATATCTACAAAACCGGCGGCGCGGCGACCGTGGCGAAGGTCGAGGTGAACGGCGAGCCGCTGGTGGTTAAACGCTACAACGTGAAAAACCTTGCCCATTGGCTAAAACGCTTCTGGCGCCCCAGCCGCGCCTGGCATAGCTGGCGTGAAGGCAATCGCTTGCAGGTGTTGGGGATCGCCACGCCACAACCCCTGGCGGTAATCGAACGGCGCTGGTGCTGGTTGCGCGGGCGCGCCTACCTGGTGACCGCCTATTGCGGCAGCCAGGACCTGATTGCCCGCTTTACCCCCTACCTCGATAGCGCGCCGCCGGAAAGCGACCTGCTGGCCCTCGATCAGCTGTTTGCCGCGTTGATCCGCGAGCGCATCAGCCATGGCGACTTCAAAGGCCACAATCTGTTCTGGCATCAGGAGCAGTGGACGCTGATCGACCTGGACGCCATGCAGCAGCAAAGCAGCCAGGCCAGCTTCGCCAAGGCCTACGCCCGCGACCGCGCGCGGTTTTTGCGCAATTGGCCCGTAGGCTCAGCCTTGTATCAGTTGCTTGATCAGCGGTTGCCGCGGCTTTAATGGTGCGCGGAGCGCACCCTACGGTAGTGGTGTAAACGAGGCGATCGAATCCACCGCGATATCGTAGGGTGCGCTCCGCGCACCGGCCGTCACTCGAATCGGTACGAAACGCCGGCACCGGCATACCAGCTGCGCCCCGGCGCGGCTTCGTAGTAACGGCTATTGCCGTCCCCGACAATCACCGACCCCACATACTGGCGGTCCAGCAGGTTATCCAGGCGTACCAACTGGTGCACGGTCCACGGGCCATAGTGTTGCTCGAACCGCGCCCGCCAGTTGAATACGCTATAGGCCGGCGCCGGCTTGGCACTGTTGCTGTCTTCCACATACACCTTGCTGCGATACAGGCCTTCCAGGGCAGTGCTGATGCCGTCGATTGGCTGCCAGGCCAGCTCGGCAAATAGCGTGGTACGCGGTACGCCGGGCAGGTTGTTGCCGCTGTCGATGGTGCGGGGGCCACTGACAAAGCTGGAGTCGTACTGCGCCGCCAGGTAGGTGTAGGCGAGGTTGGCCGTCCACTGCTCGCTCAACTGGCTTTCTACGCCCAGCTCAAAGCCCCGGCGCTGGGTGCGCCCGGCATTCTGGTAGCTGGTGCGGCCATTGCTGTTGGCGAACACCACGATCTCGTCGTCGGTGTTGATCTGAAAGACTGCCGCGTTAACCCGCGTGTTATTGCCCAGCAGCGCCTTGAGGCCCAGTTCGTACTGGGTGCTGGTGCTTGGGTCGAGGTTGTAGTTCACCCCGGCGACATTGTTTGGCGCATAGGCCAGCTCGCCCTGGGTAGGCGTTTCAAAGCCGCGGCCGACGCTGATATAGCCATTGAGCTCGGGAGTAAAGGCATAGCCCAGGCTGACGGCCGGGCTGGCTTGTTCGTAGCGGCGGTTGCCGCTGTCGTCGCCGTTGCTCAGGTAATGGTCGTCGACGTCGATTTCCACGGTGCTGTAGCGCAGCCCGCCTTGCAGGGTCCAGTCGCCGATTTTCCAGGTGGCCTGGGCATAAGGGTCGAGGCTGGTGGCGGTGTCTTTTTCGTCGCGGCGCAGGGCACCCTTTACCCCCAGCGTATTGCCGACAAAGTTCTGGTAGCCCTGGCGATCGTCTTCGCTCTGGTCGTAATCCAGGCCAAAAACCAGGTCGATATCGCCGACCGCTTGCAGCCAGCGCAGGCTGCCGCCGTAGAAGGTACGGTCGAAGGCAACCACGCCGCCGCCAAACAGGTTGTTGGACGGGGTGCCTTTGGGAATCGACAGGTACTGGATCACGCTGCGTTTGCCCAGGTAGGTGGTGGCCTGCAGGGTGCCGGCGTCGAAGCGGTGTTCGTAATTGGCGCCCACCTGCTGGTGGTCGATGCTTTTGCGCGTGTTGTAGAGCTCGGCATTGGCAGTCACCGAGCGCGGATCGGCCTTGTAGGCCGCCCAGGTTTGCCCGAGGGGGTCCTGGGTGCCGTTCTGTTCCAGGCTGCTGTAGATCAGGCTAAGGCTATCGTCCGGGCCGGGGGCGAGTTTGAGCTTGGCAAAGGTCTGGTCGCGCCGGGCGCTGCTGTGGTCGCGGTAGCCGTCGGTGTCCATGCGCGAGGCGTCGAGCAAAAAACCGGCATGCTCACCGGCGCCCTCGGCACTCAGGTGGTTTTTATTCAGCCCGTCGCTACCGAAGATTGTCTCGGCGCCCACGGTTGGCGGGCCTTCGGGGTCGCGAGAAAACACCTGAACCACGCCACCGGCATTGCTGCCATACAAGGTAGACGCGGGGCCGCGCAGCACTTCGATACGCTCGGCAGTATCCAGGTTGAAGGTGGCCGCCTGGCCCTGGCCGTCGGCGGTGCTGGCCGGAATACCGTCGCTGATCAGCTTGATGCCACGCACGCCAAAGGCCGAGCGCGCACCAAAGCCACGGGAGGAAATCTGCAGGTCCTGGGCGTAGTTCTGGCGGTTTTGCACCACCAGGCCAGGCACTCGGTTCAGGGCTTCGGAGGCGTTGATGCCCAATTGCCCGTCGCTGATCTGCTGACGATCTACGCTATCTATCGAGAAGGGCAGGCTGAAACTGTCACTGGCTTGGCGCGAACCACTGACCACCAGCGGGTCGAGTTTCAGGGTTGGCGTTGCATCGTCGGCGTAAGCATTGGCAACGGCGAACAGGGTTGGCAGCAGGAGCAGGTGAGGCGGGAGTCGGTTCAATGCTTTCATCGCCGGCGTTATACAGGTCAGAAAAGCCGCTGCGGTCGCGGGCGGAACATAGTGGGCGATTATCGACCATAAAGTCACCCCTCGCGGAGCCGCTCCGGCGCTGGGTTTGTTCCATCTTGTAAGTAACCAAACGGTTAATTACGCGCTGCCAGCACGGTGTAAGTCAGGTAAATGCACGGCAGAATCCGCGCCCTTTAACGCGGCTGGCTGAATGCCAGTGCCACGCTGAACGAGCACGAGGATGCAATTTATGAAAGACGCATTGGCCACAGGCGGCAAACGCCCCGGCGGCTTGGCCCGCTGGCTGCTGATAGTGGTCGGGCTGGCGATTGCCCTGGTCGGCCTGTACCTGGCCGGCGGTGGCGCCTACCTGGCGGTGCTGGGAGGGAGCTGGTACTTCGTATTGTGCGGCCTGGCCATGCTCGGCGCTGGCGTGCTGATCGCCAAAGCCAACCCCAATGGCGCCTCTTTATATGGCGCGATTTTGCTGCTGTCGGCGATCTGGGCCGTGTGGGAAACCGGGGTCGAGTTCTGGCCGCTGGTGTCGCGCTTGTTTGTGCTGGCCATTATCGGCCTGGTGGTATCGCTGCTGTATCCGACCCTGCTGCGTTTTGCCGACGGGCCCCATGAGGGCGACGGGCGCGGTGCCTACATCCTGAGTGGCGTGCTGGCGGCGGCGATTGTCGCCACGGCGGCCTATGCCTTTGTGCTTAACCCCATCGTTGCCGCCGACAGCCTGGCCAAGGTCACGCCGGTGACCAAGGGCCAGGAGCAGAAGGACTGGAAGCATTGGGGCAATACCACCCACGGCGACCGCTTTGCCGCACTGGATGTCGATGCCGCTGGAGTCGCCCATGTGACCGC
>JBCECW010000117.1:4136-8847 GCA_039207785.1 Pseudomonas sp.
CGACCTGCCGCAAAGCACCGGCTCCGGTGCCGAGGACCAGAACACGCCCTTGCAGGTTGGCGACACCCTTTACCACTGCACCGCCTACGGCAAAGTGTTCGCTCTTGATGTGGACAGCGGCAAAGAGCGTTGGCACTTCGACCCCAAGGGCTCGGCGCCTAATTGGCAGCGTTGCCGTGGCCTTGGCTATTTCGAGGACGCTCCCGCCACAGCGCCGACTGCCTGCGCCAAACGTATTTTCCTGCCAACCATCGACGCCCGCCTGATCGCCCTGAACGCCGAAACCGGCGAGCCTTGTGCCGACTTCGGCAAGGGCGGCACGGTCGATCTGAAAACCGATATGGGTGAAGTCAAGGACGGCTACTACCAGCAAACCTCGACACCGCTGGTGGCGGGCAATGTGGTGGTCGTGGGTGGCCGTGTAGCCGATAACTTCTCCACCGACGAGCCACCGGGCGTGGTGCGTGCCTTTGATGTGCACAGTGGCGAGCTGGTCTGGGCCTGGGATCCGGGCAACCCGCAAACCACCAAGCGTCCGCCAGAAGGGCAGACCTATACCCGAGGCACGCCGAACGTATGGTCGGCCATGGCCTATGACGAAAAACTCGGTTTGATCTACCTGCCCACCGGCAATGCCACGCCTGACTTCTGGGCCGGCGAGCGTACCGAGCTGGACGATAAATACAGTTCGTCAGTGGTGGCAGTGGAAGCGGCGACCGGTGCCGTACGCTGGCATTTCCAGATGACCCACCACGATCTCTGGGACTTCGATATCCCCGCGCAGCCGCTGCTTTACGATGTGCCAGACGATACCGGCGGCATGCAGCCGGCGCTGGCGCAGATCACCAAGCAAGGCGAAATCTTCCTGCTGAACCGCGCCACCGGCGTACCGATTGCCAAGGTCGACGAAAAGCCGGTGCCGCAGGGCAGTGTACCGGGCGAGCGTTATTCGCCGACGCAGCCGTTCTCGGTGGATATGCCATCGATTGGCAACCGGCAGTTGTATGAAGCCGATATGTGGGGCGCCACGGTATTTGACCAGTTGCTGTGCCGCATCCAGTTCAAAAGCATGCGCCATGAGGGCGTCTACACCCCGCCTGGGCTGGACCATGCCCTGCAATTCCCCGGTTCGCTGGGCGGGATGAACTGGGGCAGTGTGTCGGTGGACCCGACCACCAACTATATGTTCGTCAACGATATGCGCCTGGGGTTGGCCAACTACATGATCCCGCGCGACCAGATCGCCGCTGGCGCCAGTGGTATCGAGATGGGCGTGGTGCCGCAAGCCGGCACGCCGTTTGGCGCCATGCGCCAGCGCTTCCTCTCGGTGGCCGGTATTCCGTGCCAGAAACCGCCGTTTGGCACCATGTCGGCCATCGATCTGAAAACCCACAAGCTGGTCTGGCAAGTGCCGGTCGGCACCGTGCAAGACACCGGCCCGCTAGGCATCAAGATGCATATGCCAATCCCCATCGGCATGCCAACCCTGGGCGCCTCGCTGGCCACCCAGGCGGGCCTGCTGTTCTTTGCCGGCACCCAGGACTTCTATCTGCGCGCATTCGATAGCGCCAGCGGCAAGGAAATCTGGAAAGCGCGGCTGCCGGTGGGCAGCCAGTCGGGGCCGATGACCTATGTGTCGCCCAAGACGGGCAAGCAGTACATCGTGGTGAGTGCGGGCGGGGCGCGGCAATCGCCGGAGCGCGGGGATTACGTGATTGCTTACGCGTTGCCGGAAAAGTAACGCGTACCGCTAGGCCATGACGGATTGTTGGCGCCCCGGAGGGCGCTCAACAATCGCGACATGATTCGACGAATGCTGAGTCAGGTTCGTGAATTGCTTGAATCGAACCTTTCCGGCAGTACAGGGAAGGACGAATACCTATGGCAAGGACGCCTAACAGCCTGAGGTATCAGGCTTATCGCTCTGCAGCGATGCGGTTTGCTGCTGAGGTTTGTGCACAGACCTTGGATGTGCGAGGGCCTGAATTCAATCCCGCTTTAGTCACTCTGGCGCCGATTGCCGATCGGGCGCTTGAGCAGACATTAACCTGGAGCGAAGCGGGCGGGCTGTTTCCTTGGGAGGGCGTGGCGAAGTGGAAGGCTCATGATCCCAAGGCGTTGGATTTGTCGATATGGTACGGCGCCGAGCTTTGCGGCTTGTGCTACGCCTCGCCAAGGCAAAGCGCCATTCGCATAAAGCTGCTGCTACTGGAAGGGCGCCCTGGTGATCCGCATCCGTTAAAGGGCGAAGTGCTGGCGCTGGCCCTCTCGGCCATTGCCCATTACGCCAAATCGTTGCGGTTGCAATTTATAGAGGTGGATACACCGCTCGCCGGGGCAATCCCGTTATATCTGGCCGTCGGCTTTGCGTTTGATGAAGACGGTCGGCTTGTGCGTGCAGTGCGCGATTTCATCAGCTGATGGCATGGGGTGTGTATGGGTAAGAAAAATAACCGTCGGGCGGCCCTGATCGAGCAGTACACCGCAGAGGCAGAGCGTTTGGGTGGGGGATTTGCCGAAGAGGCGCGGCGCATCTTCCAGATTTGCGCCGCAGTGGGACGTGAACTGGAACCATCCGGGCCGATGGCCGGAAAAATTCCGGAAGCCAGCTCACCTGATAAACGCCGTCCTCGCAGCCTATAAGGGTGGCATTTTGCTTTCTGGCCAGTTTCCGAATGTTGGTTCCGGCGTAGCCCTGACCGTACAGCTCTGTCGTAAAACCGGTCGTCAAATCGCAGGTGCTCGGGGTTGTCTCAAGCTGTCCGCAGGAGAATAATCCGCCCCACGAAGCGACTGACCGGATGAGATCGAGCGCTTCCCAGCTGGTGCAAGCCAGTGCTCGCGCAAGGCGGGCCGAAGCGAAAGCTAGTGGTGTCCGGATGGCTGTACAAAAAGGCGCTTAGGCGCCTTTTTGCTTTTCAGCGTTTTGTCGCGATCGGCTTTCCGGTGTAGATCTTCCCGCATAACAGCACAAAACCCATTCGGCCAAATCGGTTAGGGCCAGTGCGCAAGTCTCCCTCCGGGTATGCGCTTTCGATCACCATGTTCAGGTCGTCTTGAGCATGATTTTTCCGGTCGTTGCGCTTTATCTCAAAGAACACGTGGTAAGGGCCCTGGTGACCTTCCACTGTCGTCGAGTACACCCAGTTTCTCCTTTCTGCCGTTTGCCAAACCTGAATTTTAGGATGATTCAGTTCGCTGATTAGCTGACCGAGTTGCAGGGACAGGGCGTAGCGCTTTGGACAAAAAGTGCGTTGCCGTCCGCCAGCGTCCAGCAAAATCGGACCCGCTTTGTGATCGTGGGGGCTATAGGCACTGGTAAAGCAGTGATTGCTAAACCGCACCCCAACCGTCAACACCTTGCCCGCCATGGCGCTGTCAATCTTCAGCGTCAGCGGGTCCAGGTGGGCCAGGTCGTAAGTTTCGCCGTTAAAAACGACAGGTGGGAAAAAGGGCATATCCAGCCTGAGCAACGTCCGTGTCGGGCCAAACAACCTATAGCGCTTGCGCCTTGGCCGAAGTCCGACGGCGCGTGGCTTTGCTCAGGCAACTCCGGCCAGGACGTGCGCTATGTCTTAAACCCCGTCTTGCTCACGCCCCGCCACGCTCGCGCCCAGCGCAACGCAACGGCTATAATCCCCGCCTTTATCAGGCAGCCCTTTGCGTTTGTGGCGTGCCGTCCGACTTTTCGCGCAGGCCCAAGCCCTGCGTCGTTGCAAGAGGTTTCCCGTGGCATTGACGATTCTCGGCCTTTCCGGCGCCCTCAGTCATGATCCTTCCGCTGCGCTGTATATCGACGGCAAGTTGATCGCGGCCGCCGAAGAAGAGCGTTTTGTGCGCGACAAGCATGCCAAGAACCGTATGCCCTACGAGTCGGCCAAGTTCTGCCTGGAGCAGGCCGGCATCAAGCCGTCTGATGTCGATGTAGTGGCCATTCCATTTGCGCCGATCAGCCTGTTTGGCAAGGCGCGCTGGCATTACGCCAAGCGTTACTGGTATGCGCCGGACCGTTCCCTCGATGCCATCCTGATGGGCAACCGTCGCTACAAGCGCTACCGCAACAAGATCGTCTGGTGCCTGGAGCAACTGGGCTTCGACCCGAAGAAAATCAAGATCGAGCCGGTGGAACACCACCTGGCGCACGCCTCCAGTGCCTATCACTGCTCGGGCTTTACCGAAAAGACCGCGATCATGGGCATCGACGGCAAGGGTGAGTACGCCACCACCTTTTTCGGTTATGGCGAGAACGGCAAGATCCACAAGATCAAGGAATTCTACGACCCGGACTCCCTCGGCGGCCTCTACGGCGCGATTACCGAGTTCCTCGGCTTCGAAATGCTCGATGGCGAGTTCAAGGTCATGGGCATGGCGCCCTATGGCGACGCCAGCAAATACGATTTCTCCCGCCTGGCCAAGTTCGAGAACGGCGAGCTGATCATCAACACCGAGTACGCCAACGTCATTGGCCTGCGTCGCTATAAAGAG
Source organism: Pseudomonas sp. (assembly GCA_039207785.1). Lineage (GTDB taxonomy): Bacteria > Pseudomonadota > Gammaproteobacteria > Pseudomonadales > Pseudomonadaceae > Aquipseudomonas. Next base: position 8,622 of record JBCECW010000117.1, read on the forward strand.
AACGGCAAGGGCTTCTATTTCTCGCCCAAGCTGATCGAGTGGCTGGGGCCCAAGCGCGAAGGCGATATCGCCGATGACCCGTACATCCATTACGCCGCCAGCATGCAAGCGCTGTTCGAGAAGCTGGCGCTGCAGATGATGGATTACTACCTGGGCGACATCCTCAAGGAAACCGGCAAGATCGCCTTCGCCGGTGGCTGTGCGCTGAACGTCAAGCTGAACCAGA
>JBCECW010000118.1:0-8820 GCA_039207785.1 Pseudomonas sp.
GCGCGGGGGTCACGTTCCAGACCACGTGGTAGCCAACATAGATGGCCAACACAAAGATGATCAGGTTGTAGACGCCGTGGGAGATCAGCATGTCTTCCATTGTTTCTATCCTCAGCCGTTCTTGCGTACGACTTGGCCGTCGCGGCACATCAGGCACGCGGCGACGATGTCGTCTTCGAGGTTGACGTGGAACTTGCCTTCGCTGTCGATGACCAGCTTGAGGAAGTCCAGCAAGTTGCGGGCGTACAGGGCCGATGCGTCAGCCGCGACCAACGCCGCCAGGTTGGTGTGACCAACGATGGTGACGCCGTGCTTGACCACTACCTGGTCCGCTTCGGTCAGCGGGCAGTTGCCGCCCTGGGCTGCCGCGAGGTCGATGACCACCGAGCCTGGCTTCATCTGTTCCACGGTTTCGGCGCTGAGCAGCGTCGGTGCCTTGCGGCCCGGAATCAGGGCGGTGGTGATCACGATGTCAGCCTGCTTGGCACGCTCGTGTACGGCCACGGCCTGGCGCTGCATCCACGAAGCGGGCATCGGGCGGGCGTAACCGCCAACGCCTTCGGCGCATTCGCGCTCTTCATCGGTCTCGAACGGCACGTCGACGAACTTGGCGCCGAGGGATTCGATCTGTTCTTTCACCGCCGGACGTACGTCCGAAGCCTCGATCACCGCACCCAGGCGCTTGGCCGTGGCGATGGCCTGCAGGCCTGCTACACCGGCGCCGAGAATCAGCACGCGGGCAGCCTTAACGGTACCGGCAGCGGTCATCAGCATCGGCATAAAGCGCGGGTAGTGATGCGCGGCCAGCAGCACGGCCTTGTAGCCGGCAATGTTGGCTTGCGAACTCAGCACGTCGAGGCTCTGTGCACGCGAGGTACGCGGCGCGGCTTCGAGGGAAAACGCGGTCACGCCACGTTCAGCCATCTGCGCGATGTTTTCGCTATTGAACGGGTTGAGCATGCCAACCAGCACCGCGCCAGATTTGAGCTGAGCCAGCTCGGCGGCATTGGGAGCCACGACCTTCAGCACCAGGTCGGCGCCCAAGGCTTGTGCGGCGTCGCCAATGCTGGCGCCAACGGCCTGGTAGGCGCTGTCGGTAATGCTGGCGTTAACGCCGGCACCCGATTGAACAGTCACCTGATGGCCCTGGGCGATCAGCTTCTTAATGGTTTCTGGCGTAGCGGCTACCCGCGTTTCACCAGTAAAGGTCTCGAGAGGAACACCAATGTGCACTTCATATCTCCTGCGTGATCGTTTTTGCAAAAAAACCAGAGCACTGCGGGTGGCGCACTGGGGTGGATCAGCACACTCCCTGCTTGGGCACCTCTGACGGGCGGCCTTCTATAGCGGGGCGCGGCATTTTGCAGGTGAACCGTAAGGCCATCAAGAAGTTCTGAAGGCCAACCTGGAGATAACTACAAGTCATGCTGTGACCGGCCATTTCTGCCATCTCCGCCAAAGCACCGGCAGATGGGGGCTCCAGCGGCATGCCACGCCTGTTCCAGCGCGATTGGCATCCCTGACGTGAATAACCGTTCATCAGGTAGGGGCGATTTAGTGACGCGGCCACTCCATTAGCTTGCTTTGTATCTGTAAGTGGCTGTTTATTAAGATAATTATCAGTTTTTACAGGAATAATTCCGCTGTAAAACTGTAGCCGGCAGGTTTATTGACTACGGGGTCAGCAAATTTTCACGGTTCACTGGATAAATCGCTGCAAGCCACGTATTTACTGATCTTGTGCCAATTTATCGCGTGAAGCAGCGCATGCTTTTTATCAGGCTTATGTCGCGTTTTCGACTTTTTTTATCGCTCAGTGACGGTCAGAGGCCAAAAACGGCTGGTTTTTGTCGTAAATCCACTGGGAATTACCTGAGGGAATGACCCCATATGCAGGGCAAGAAACCTAGCTGGCGGTTTCGCGGTATTCCCGGGCCTGCTGCACCAGCCAATCGCGAAATGCCTGCAGCGCTGCCGTGGCCGTTTTGCGCTCGGGAATCATCAGGTAGTAGGCCTTGTCGCTGACACAGGCATGCGGCATGGCCACCACCAGGCTGCCCTCGGCCAATTCACGCTGGATCAGGAACGGCGGAATCAGGGCAATGCCCATCTCGTGCTGTGCCGCCTGGGCCAGCATGGAAAACAGCTCGTAGCGCGGCCCGGTCATATCCCGCGGCACACTCATGCCCAGCGAGCCGAACCACTGGCGCCAGGCGTAGGGCCGGGTGGTTTGTTGCAGCAACGGCAGGTGGGCGATGCGCTCGGCATCCAGCACGCCACTGGCCGGCAATAGCGCCGGGCTGCACACCGGCAGCGAGTTTTCCGGCATCAGAAAATGCGCCTCGGTGCCCGACCACACGGCATCGCCGAAATACACCGCGGCGTCGAACTCAGTGTCGGCAAACAGAAACGGCCGTGTGCGGTTGGTGAGGTTGACCGTTACTTCCGGGTGCAACGCCTGGAAGTGCTTGAGCCGCGGCAACAGCCATTGCGTACCGAAGGTCGGCACGATGGCCAGCTCCAGGCTATTGGCGCCGTGCTGGCCCATTACGGACAACGTGTCGCGCTCTACTGCATCCAGTTGCGCGGCTACCCGCCGGCCATAGCTCAAGCCCGCCTCGGTCAACTGCACCCCACGCCGGGTGCGGCGAAACAAGGCAATGCCGAGAAATTCCTCCAGGCTGGCGATCTGCCGACAGATGGCGCTTTGCGTCAGCGACAGCTCTTCGGCGGCCTTGGTAAAGCTCTGGTGGCGGGCGGCGGCCTCGAAAGCGACCAGGGCGGCGGTACTGGGGATTTTGCGGCGCATGGGCGGCTCATATGCGTTAGTTGCACTTTTAAAGCGCCTAACCAGGCACTTTTATCCTTTCGGAGTGAGAAATTAGCACACGTCTGTGCAAAAACCTCGTTTGCGCCTTTTCCCTACCGCTGTCTAGGATTAACCCCATCGCCAGCCACGCGCTGGACCGCACCCATCACTTGAGGATTTTGCACATGGCTTCCAACGCTCGCTTCAACTGGGAAGACCCGCTGATGCTGGACCAGCAGCTGACCGACGAAGAACGCATGGTGCGCGACACCGCCCAGCAGTTCGCCCAGGAAAAGCTGGCGCCACGGGTTACCGAAGCCTTCCGCCATGAGCAAACCGACCCGAAAATCTTCCGCGAAATGGGCGACGTCGGCCTGTTGGGCGCCACCATTCCGGAAATCTACGGCGGCAGCGGCCTCAACTATGTGAGCTACGGCCTGATCGCCCGTGAGGTGGAACGCGTCGACTCCGGCTACCGCTCGATGATGAGCGTGCAGTCGTCCCTGGTAATGGTGCCGATCAACGAATTCGGCAACGAAGCCACCAAGCAGAAATACCTGCCCAAGCTCGCCAGCGGCGAGTGGATCGGCTGCTTCGGCCTGACCGAACCGGACCACGGTTCCGACCCAGGCTCGATGATTACCCGCGCCAAGAAAGTCGAAGGCGGCTACCGCATCAGCGGCGCCAAAATGTGGATCACCAATAGCCCGATCGCCGACGTCTTTGTGGTCTGGGGCAAGGACGACGAAGGCGCCATTCGCGGCTTCGTGCTGGAAAAAGGCTGGCAGGGCCTGAGCGCCCCGGCTATCCACGGCAAGGTCGGCCTGCGCGCCTCCATCACCGGCGAAATCGTCATGGACAACGTGTTCTGCCCGGAAGAAAACGCCTTCCCGGATGTACGCGGCCTGAAAGGCCCGTTCACCTGCCTGAACTCCGCCCGCTACGGCATCAGCTGGGGTGCCCTGGGCGCCGCCGAATTCTGCTGGCACACCGCGCGCCAATACACCCTGGACCGCAAGCAGTTTGGCCGCCCACTGGCCGCCAACCAGCTGATCCAGAAAAAACTCGCCGATATGCAGACCGAAATCACCATGGCCCTGCAAGGCTGCCTGCGCCTGGGCCGGATGAAAGACGAAGGCACTGCGGCGGTGGAAATCACCTCGATCATGAAGCGCAACAGCTGTGGCAAGGCGCTGGATATCGCCCGTCTGGCGCGCGATATGTTGGGCGGTAACGGCATCTCCGACGAGTTCGGTGTAGCCCGCCACTTGGTGAACCTGGAAGTGGTGAATACCTATGAAGGTACCCACGATGTGCACGCGCTAATCCTGGGTCGCGCGCAAACCGGCATTCAGGCTTTCTTCTAATCACCGTCAATGCCGTAGGAGCCAGCTTGCTGGCGAAGCTCTTGATCTAAAAGCTTCGCCAGCAAGCTGGCTCCTACGGACTCACGTTTTCTGCTGCGAGACTCCCATGCCCGGCGCCCTCTCCCATCTGCGTGTACTCGACCTCTCCCGCGTGCTGGCCGGCCCCTGGGCCGGGCAGATTCTGGCGGACCTGGGCGCCGAGGTAATCAAGATCGAGCGCCCCGGCGTGGGCGATGACACCCGTGCCTGGGGCCCGCCCTTCTTGAAGGACGCCGCCGGCGACAACACCAGCGAGGCGGCCTACTACCTGTCCGCCAACCGCAACAAACAATCGGTGACCGTCGACTTCACCCAGCCCGAAGGCCAACGCCTGGTGCGTGAGCTGGCCATGCAGTCGGACATTCTTCTGGAGAACTTCAAGGTCGGTGGCCTGGCCGCCTATGGCCTGGACTATGCCTCGCTCAAGGCCATCAACCCGCGCCTGATCTATTGCTCGATCACCGGCTTCGGCCAGTACGGGCCCTATGCCAAGCGCGCCGGTTACGACTTTATGATCCAGGGCCTGGGCGGCCTGATGAGCCTGACCGGCAAGCCGGACGATGAAGCCGGCGGCGGTCCGGTAAAAGTCGGCGTGGCACTTACCGATATCCTTACCGGCCTGTACTCCACCGTGGCGGTGCTGGCCGCCCTCGCCCATCGCGAGCAAGGTGGCAGCGGCCAACATATCGATATGGCCCTGCTCGACGTGCAGGTGGCCTGCCTGGCCAACCAGGCAATGAACTACCTCACCACCGGCACAGCGCCCAAGCGCCTGGGCAATGCGCACCCCAATATCGTGCCGTACCAGGATTTTCCCACCGCCGATGGCGACTTTATTCTTACCGTCGGCAACGACGGCCAGTTCCGCAAGTTCTGCGAAGTGGCCGGGCACCCCGAGTGGGCCGATGACCCACGCTTTGCCAATAACAAGCAGCGCGTGGCCAACCGCACCGTGCTGATTCCGCTGATCCGCCAGGCCACCGTGTTCAAGACCACCGCCGAATGGGTGGCCGCCTTGGAACAGGCCGGCGTACCGTGCGGGCCGATCAACGACCTGGCGCAAGTGTTTGCCGACCCGCAGGTACTCGCCCGTGGCCTGCGCGTGGAAGTGCCCCACAGCCTGGGCGGCACCTTGCCGCAAGTGGCCAGCCCGATTCGCCTGTCCGAGACCCCGGTGGAGTATCGCCAGGCACCGCCGCTGCTGGGTGAGCACACCGAAGCGGTGTTGCAGCGCCTGCTGGGGTTGCAAACCGAACAGATCGCCAAACTGCGCGAAGCCGGAGTGGTGTAAGCGCCTACTGGCGGTGCGCCATCTTTTGTAGCGCACCGTCAACTGCCTGTAACAAGCCGCACGCATAGTCCCCCGCACTTTTTCTAATAAGAGCGGTGCGTGCTATGCCTTTCCACACTTCCCGTTTTCGTTTGCTTCCCCTGGTTATTGCGCTGCAAGCCGCGACTATCGGCGCCGTACAAGCCGCAGATTTCAGCGTGGCCGCAGGTAGCACCGACAGCACCGCGAAAACCCTGACCACCGGCAATACCGGTAGCGTCGCCAGCGGCGGCAGCCTCAGCACCAGCGCCGGCACCTCGGTGGATATCACCGGCACCAGCGGCACTGTGACCCTGAACAACAGCGGCACCATCGCCAACACCGGCAGTGGCCGCGCCATCGACAACAACACCAATGGCGTGTCCATCGTGATCAACAACGACGGCACGATCTCCAGCGTCAGCAGCGATGGCCTGCGCCTGAACAAAGCCAACTCGTCGTTGGTGCTGAACAACAACGGCACGATCAAGGTAACCGGCAGCGGCACCAGCGGCGGCCAGGCCATTGACCTGCGCGGCGCCGATGGCACCGGCAGCAAGGTGATCAACAACGGCTCGGCCACCAACAAGAACGCCGTGATCTCTTCCAGCAACGACGACGCCCTGCGCCCGGGCAGCAACACCACGATCAACAACTACGGCTCCATCATCAGCACCGGCGTGGTGAACACCAAATGCCCGGACTACATCAGCGCCTGCTCCAGCGCCGCTAGTGCCATGGACGCCATCGACTCCAAGCTGGCCGTCACCGTGAACAACTGGGGCACCATTTCCGGCCCGCGCCATGGCGTCACTTCCGATGCCGGCGTGACCGTCACCAACTACAAAGACGGCCAGATCATCGGCCGCAACGGCTCGGGCGTCGGCAGTGATGGGGTCGGCACCGTGGTCAACTATGGCCTTATCAGTGGTCGTTATGCCGGCGCCGGCAATGTCTACGAACACCTGGGTGGCAGCACCGGCTACAGCACCGCCAACAACGGCGATGGCGACGGCGTGGATATCGACGGCATCGCCAGCATCACCAACTACGGCCGCATCGAAGGCCTGGGCGCTGGCGGTGTGGACTCCGGCGGCATGCCCAACGGCGCCGACGGCATCGCCGCCGGCGGCGGCACCATCATCAACTACGCCGGCGGCGAGATCTTTGGCCAGTCCAAGGGCATCCTGATCGACGACGGCGCCAACGGCACCTCCATCGCCGCCAAACGCGGCACCGCCACCGCCGTCGGCGGCGTGGCCAGCATCACCAACGCCGGCAGCATCATCGGCGCCGACAGCACCGCCATCGGCCTGGTGGGCAACTTCGCCGACAGCCTGACCAACCTGGCCGGCGGCGTAATCCGTGGCGGCGCCCAGTCGGTACGCGTCGACGAACTGCTCAGCAGCACCGCCGCTGCCGCCGTGCAGATGGGCGATGGCAACGACACCGTCAGCAACGCCGGCTCCATCGTCGGCCTCAATGGCCTGGCCCTGGATATGGGCACCGGCGACGACAACCTCACCGTGTTCACCACCGGCACCTTTGGCGGCCTGGTCGATGGCGGCACCGGCACCGATACCCTGACCTTGAGCGGCACCGGCAACGGCACTTTCGGCAATAGCCAGAACTTCGAAACCCTGGCCGTTACCGGCGGCAACTGGACCGTCAGCAGCACCGATTTCAGCGCCGGCGGCAGCGTGGCCGGCGGCGCCAGCCTGATCAACCAGGGCAGCATCGGCGGCCTGCTGACCATCGCCAACGGCGCCAGCTATGGCGGCACCGGGCGGTTGAACAGCCTGCAGCTGAACAGCGGTTCGACCTTCAACTACAGCCTGGATGCCGGCGGCACCGCCGTGCAGGTAAGCGGCACCGCCACGTTGAACAACGCCACGCTCAACCTCACCGCCAACGGCACGGGTTACGCCCAGCACACCCAGTTGCTCACCGCCACCGGCGGCGTAAGCGGCCAGTTCGGCAGCGTCACCAACAACTTCGCGTTCCTCACCCCAACCCTGACCTACACCGGCAACGCGGTGGAGCTGGACCTCAAGCGCAACGACACCGCCTTTGCCGAACTGGCGAGCAACGACAGCGCACGCAACCTGGCCAACACCCTCGCCGCGCAAAGCAATAACAGCCTCTATAACGCCTTGCTGACCACCGACAAAGCCACGGCGGCGCAGGCCCTGGAGCAACTGTCCGGCGCCAGCAACGCCAGCATGGCTGCCGCCACCCTGGCCGGCTCCAGCCAGGTCAGCAGCGTGATGCAAGGCGCCATGGCGCAACTGGGTAGCCTGGGCGGCAGCCTGCAGGCGTCCATCCTGCGTGACGATGGCCCGCAACTGGTCTCGGTTGGCGTGCCCAACGAAGCCCGCGGCCTGCACGACCCGAAAGCCGCCGGCCGTCTGTGGGTCCAGGCTCTGGGTAGCCACGGCTCGGTGGATGGCGAGCACGGCAACCACGACGTCGACCAGAACACCGGCGGCACCCTGTTTGGCGCGGACTGGGCAATGAACGCCGATTGGCGCCTGGGTGTGGTGGGCGGTTACTCGCGTACCGATATCGACGCCGGCAGCGGCGCATCGGGGGATGTGGATAGCTACCACGTCGGCGTCTATGCCCTGACCCAGATCGACCAGCTGACCCTGCGCATGGGCGCGGCCTACAGCCGTCACGATGGCGAGAACAAACGCCGGGTCAGCTTTGCCGGCGTCGACGACAAACTGCACGGCGACTACGACGCCGACAGCCAGCAAGCCTTCGCCGAACTGGCCTACCCGATTACCAACGGCCGTCTGTTGGCCGAACCGTTCGCCGCGCTGGGCTACCAGCGTTACGCGCGCGACGCCTACAGCGAAAAAGGTGGCGACTCGGCGCTGCGCGTGGATGACCAAGACCAGGACAACGTCAGCAGCACCTTGGGCCTGCGTATCGCCCACCTTGGCCAGTTCGACAACGGCATGAGCTTTACCCCGCGCATGAGCCTGGGCTGGCGCCATACCTACGGCGACGTCGACAGCGAAACCCGCCAGGCCTTTATCAGCGGCGGTAGCAGCTTCAGCGCGCAGGGCACGGCGCTGGATCGCAATACCCTGCTGCTGGAAGCCGGCTTTGATGTGGGCATTACCGCCACCCAGAGCCTGGGCCTTGGTTATGCCGGCGAGATGGGCAGCAACGCGCAGAACCACGGCGTGATTGCCCAGTGGCAGTTGGCGTTTTAAGCGACACCACCACCATTCCGTAGGAGCCAGCTTGCTGGCGAAGCTCTTGATCTAAAAGCTTCGCCAGCAAGC
>JBCECW010000119.1:0-8781 GCA_039207785.1 Pseudomonas sp.
CCACCAGGCTGCGGTAAATCAGCAGGTCCAGCGGCAGCGGCTCGGAGTAATGCCACTCACGGTCGATAAAATGGCACTGGCCGCCTTCGTCGAGAATCATATTGGCCGGAATAGCGTCCAGCCATTCGGGCGGCAGGAAGCCATCCACGGCTTCATTGCGCAGGGTGGTCAGCCACAATTGCAGCAACCGGTAGGCGCGCGGCAGCTTGCCTTTGATGATCGCGCGCTTGATCAGCCCGCCCAGGTTGCGCCCGCTGATATAACGCTCGTTGGTCAGCACCTGGTGAATATCGATGCGCTGATCCAGGCGCTTGCTCTCAGGCACCATCGGGGTTTTCACCACGTTGATGCCGTCGGCGCCGTCTTCGACAAAACTGGTCACGCAGTTATAAGCCGGCGCCCGGCTATCGGTGAACTTCTGCGCCAGCAGGCCCGGACGGGCAAAGCGCTCGCCTGGTTCTGGCCGAGCAAAAATCAGGAAGGAGTTCGCCAACTCCCCCACCAGCCCTTCATCGCCAATGGTTTCCCAGGCCAGCGGCAGGTTGAACTGGGTTTGACTGGCGTTGAAGTAGTCGCGGTTTTCCATATGGGCGATCAGGTCGCCGGTATTGAACGCCTCGTTCTGCACCGCCCGCTCGGAGAAGATCACTTCCGGCAGTTTGTAGTCCGGGTAGGGATAGAAGAAGTCGACCTGGGCAAAACCGGCTTTCTTCAGGCGACGGGTCAGCTGGCGTTTGCCGTAAGTGGTGGCGTCGTGCACGTCATAGCGGTTTTCCACGCCGTAGTAAGGCTTGGCGCAGTGGTCTTCGCTGATGCCGGCGAAATACTTCAGGCCCACCTTGTTTTCGATGGCAAACACCAGCATGCCGCCGGGTTTCAGCGCGCTGGCGGCCATCTTCAGGCCGGCGATAAAGGGGTCTTCGGCGTTCAGGTACACCGGCGAATATTCCAGCACGCCAATCAGGGTAACGATGTCGTACTGCGGCTCGAAGTCGATGTCCTGGAAGTTGGAGTGGAAAATCCGCGCATTGGGGTGTTCACGCACGCGCTGCGCGGCGATCCCGGCGCGACGTGGCGAGCCTTCCACCGCGTCGATCTGGCACCCCGCCTCGGCCAGGGTCTTGGTAATGGCGCCGCAGCCACAGCCCAGCTCCAGCACTTTTACATCGCTGCCCAGGCCATCGAGCCAGCGGAACAGGTTGGCGCGCCGTGGCGAGAAGTGGTACTCGCTCGGCCAATCGTCGATCTGGCTGACCAGCTCCGGGGAAAACACGCTGACGTCATTGGAGTTGGCCACGATATGGCCAATTTTCTGTTCGGTGGCATCGCCGTCGGAGTAGCCAAAGTGCGTTTGCGCGCCGCTGCTCCAGACCCCCGAGGTGCGGTCGCGGACAAAATCCGACAATTTGCGCTTGGTCGGTGCCGGGCGCAGGTCGGCATGGCCAATTGGCGCGGCCAACGGCTGCTGCGGCAAGGGCTTGCCCTGCAAGGCCGCTTCCAGCAGGTCCATCACCCGCTTGGCGCTCTCGCCAAAATGGCTGAAATGGAAATCGCGCAGCTGCCGTGCACTCTGTTTGGCCGCTTGCGGGTCCTTGAGCAAGCCTTCGATGGTGCCGCGCAACTGGGCACGGGTGGTCTTGATCACATGGTCGAACGGCACGCAGGCCGGGCGCGGTGGGTTGCGGTCTGGAATCATCCAGTCGGTAACCGAAATCGCCGGCACGTCGAGCAACGCCGCTTCGATCAAGACGCTGGACTCTTCCGACACCAGCGCATCGGCCAGGCCAATGCAGTACATGATGCTGACCCGCGGATCGACGATATGCACATTGTCGGCAATGCCGCGGTGCAGCTCGTTCATGGCGTGGATGTTGTTCCACACGCCGGTGTATTCCGGCGCCCATGGCGCTTGCTTGAGCAGCAGGTTGACGGGCAAGTCGATCAAGGCGCGAACAAAGTCATCCTGCTTGCCGTCGTTCTCCCACGAGGGGGCATACAAAATGGTGTGCTCGTGCTTGAGGCCCAGGGCCGCACGCAGCTTGGCGGCCTCGTCGGCAAAACGCTCGCGGTCGCGGTAGATCAGGTCGGCCTTGGGCCAGCCGACATTGAATACGCCCAGCTTGGGCCAGGCCTGCACCGACGGCGCCTGGGTAGCCCAGCGATCGGCCCAGGCATTGCCCGGCACCAGGCCCATGTCGAAATGGTGCCAGGGTTCGGTATTCCAGAACTGTGGCCAGATGTCATGCCGCTGCGCCAGGTCGTGCAGCATGATGATGGAAAAATCCGCATTGGGCTTGCAGGCGTGCTGGCAATACACGCCAATCTGCACGCGCTCGGTAAGGTCACCGCTAAAACGCACATCGAAGCCACGCAGCCGCGCTTCTTCGGCAATCGGTGCTACCGCCTGTTTTTCGCAGTCATCACTGTGAAAGAAAGTAATCGAGGTTAATGCCTTGGACATGATCAATCCGCCAGATCCCGATCAGCTGAACGCACAGCCGACCACAGTGAGTCGAAATTCATTTAAAGAAAAAGCAGTTGAAGCGATAGCTGTTCTGCGCGTAGTTGGGCACGAACTGCTCGCCCAGCTCAACCCGATATCCGCGCAAGCGCCCCTGCTCGGCAAACCAGTCGCGGGCGTAATACTGGTGGGCGAAACCACGGTATTTGCGCTCGTACTCTTCCTCGCTCAGGTGGTCACGGCGGATACGCTCGGCCAGCTCGGCATGTTGCAGGTCCGGCAGTTCCAGCACGGCCACGCAGCGGCGGGCCTTGGCGAACATCACATCGAGCACGGCGCTGGCGTAGTCGAGGTCGGCAAAATACTGGAATACGCTGTTGGCAATCACCGCGTCGAACTGCGGCTCGGCATTCACCAAGCGGGCGTCGGTGGCTTCAAAGTCGCCGGTGGGGATCGCCGCGCGGGCATGCTCGATCAGGTTTGCCGCATAGTCGGCGCCGCCCACGGCAATGCCGCGCTCGGCCAGCGGGTATAACAAGGCACCCGAGCCACAGCCGATCTCGTACAGGCTGTCACCCGGTTGCAGCGCCAGCTTGGCGGCAATCAAACGGGTGTACTCGAGCCAGTCATCGGCCTCGATACGCCCTGCCCCGCTATCGAACCCGTCGAGCTCGATCAGGGTTTGCAACTGGTCGCGCCCCTCGCTCGGGGCGCGGCGACTCCATACCTCATGCCAGCTCATAGCCCACGCCCCGCCTGATAAGCCACGTCATTGTCCTGGATGCGCGGGTAGACCCGCTCACGCACACGGGTACGGTGTTCCTCGGTGTCGATCTCCGACCACTGCAAATCATCCATCAGGTAGCAACTCACCGACACCTGCCGCGCCGCTGCCACCACAGCCTGCTCGTATTCCAGCAGCAAGGTGTCGCGAAACACGCTTTCGGCGTGCCGGCACATATGGCCGAAGCACTCCAGGGTGATGCGGGTGATGCCCACCAGTTCGCCCAGCACCTCGCCCGTGAGCTGGGCGCGCTGCTTGGACAGGTTGAGCAGCTGCGTACCCTGCACCTCGACATACACTTCATCGTTCGAGCCGGTGGCACCGGACACCAGCAGCACGCTGTCACCTTGCGCGCTCAGCACGGCTGGCAGCGCACGGCGCTCATACACCAGGTCGGACTCGAGCAGCAGAAAATCTTCATTGATCAACTCACGGGCACGAAACAGCGAGTTCATGCTGCCGGAGCGGTCGAAGTCGGGGTTGTACACCAGCTCGATAATGCCGGGGTATTGCGCCGCGAATGCTTCGTAGTAGGAGGCCAGGTGGCCGACCACCAGGATGATGCGGGAGATGCCCTGCTCCAGCAGCTTTTCCACTGACTCTTGGATAATCGGGTTGGCACCGAACTGCATAAAGCCCTTGGGTTTTTCCACCCCGGCCGGGCCCAGGCGCTGGCCTCTGCCCGCGGCCAGGATCACCGCCGTTTTAATGCCTGTAGTCATAGCTGTCCTTTATGCAGAAACCCATGCAGCGAGGCGAGGAAACGCTCGATGTCGGCGTTGCCGATAGCCCCCATGGTGGCGATGCGGAAGATCGTGCTGGCCAGCGCCCCTTGGCCGGCGTAGATGGTAAAGCCGTCAGCCTTCAAATGATCATGCAAGGCGCTGTAGCTCACCGTGGCTGGCAGATGATAGGCCGTCAGCATGCTGGAACTGTGTTCGGCTTCCAGCAACGGCTGTACGCCCCACTCGGCCAGAGTCTGGCGAATACGGTCGGTAAGGGCCTGATAGCGTGCCTGACGGGCTTGCCAACCGCCCTGCTCCTGCAACTCGGCCAGCGCCGCCTGCAAGGCCATATAGCCCTGTACGGCCTGGGTAAAGGGCGACCAGCCGTCCTTTTGCGCCGGTACATATTGTTCGAGGTCCAGGTACAGGGCCGGCGAAAACCCACGGCGCTGCGCCAATAACTCGTCGCGTCCCAGCACCAGCGCCACACCGGGTACGCCGTGCAGGCATTTGTTGGCGGTGGCGGCCACGGCCTGCGGTTGCCAGCGTTGGAAGTCGATGGCTTCGCCACCAAAACTGCTGACCGCGTCGATCAGCAAGCCAACGTTGCGGGCCTGGCAAAGCGCGGCCAGCTCATCCAGGGCGTTCAGGCGGCCGGTGGTGGTTTCATGGTGGATAACGGCCAGGCAGGCGGTGTCAGGGTGCTGATCCAACAGCGCAGTCACCCGGGCCAGGTCGATGGCCTCGCCCCACGGCTGCTTGCTGGCCAGCACCGGCTTGCCCTGGCGCTCCAGCATCTGCGCCATCCGCTCGCCATACACGCCATTGCATACCACCAGGGTGGGCGCCGTACGCGGGGCAAAGGTAGCCAGCATGGCCTCCACGGCGCTGCTGCCAGAGCCGGTCAACAGCACGGCGGTATAGCCGGCCGCCGCATACAGCGTTTGCAGTTGCTGGCGCAGGCTCAGGGTCAGCTGGGCAAACTCGGCCTCACGGTGGCACAAGTCCTCGCCTAGCAGGGCCTCGCGCACACGCGGGGATAGGGTCACCGGCCCCGGGTTCATCAAAATCACTGCTCACTCCTTATAGCCGCCTGGGCCAGGCCTTGAACCTGCTCGCGCATACGTTGAGTTACCGCAATCGGGCCCACCGCCGGACGCGGCAATGGACTAACCACCCCGGGGGTGATCGCCGCACGGACAAAGGTCAAACCGGATATGTGTTGCTCAAGCACGGCGACCAATTGCGCCGGTTCCTGGATATCGTGCACCTGGGGATAACCCAACTGCGCCGCCACCGCACTCAGGTGCAGGGCATGGCTGACGGTGCCCTGCCCACCGGTGGATTCATGCATGCCGTTATCCAGCAACACATGCACCAGGTTGCCGGGGGCTTGATAGGCCAGGGTCGCCATGGCGCCCATGCGCATCAGCAGCGCGCCATCACCGTCCAGCACGATAACCCGCGCCTGCGGGCAGACCAGGGCCAAGCCCAGGGCCACGCTGGAAGCACAGCCCATGGCGCCGACCAGGTAGAACTGATTGGCGCGGTCAGCCAGGGCATACAGTTCACGGCCGGTGTAACCGGTGGTGGCCACGATCAGGTCGCGCGGGCCGGCGGCTTGCTGCACCGCCGCCAGCATCTGGTTGCGGCTGGCCCGGGCAGCCAACACCGGCGCCTTGGGTGGCAGGCCGGCAGGCGGTTGCAAGGGCGGCAACTGCGGCGCTGGATTGCTCGCCACACTGCCTTTGCGCATCACCAGGCAATAGGGGCGCGATTCGCGTTGCTGCCAGGCGACCACCGTATCCAGGCACGCGTCGATTTCATCATCTTCTGTGGGGAAGTAGGCCCAGGGGATTTCCATCAGCTCCAGCATGGCCGGGGTAATCGAGCCCATCAGCTCATGCTGGGGTTCATCCGCCTCGCCGTGCGGGTCGCCACGCAAGGTCACGATCAGCAGGCAGGGAATACGGTGGGTATGCAGCAACGAGGTCAGCGGGTTGACGGCATTGCCCAACCCCGAGTTCTGCATCATGGCCACCGCCGCCACGCCACCGATCTGCGCGCCAGCGGCAATCGCCACGGCATCGCCTTCGTTGGCCGCCGGCACATAGCGCAACGACTGATCGCCGATCACGCCATTGATCAAGGGTTGCAGGTAGGAGCACGGCACCCCGGTCCCAAGCCAAATCCGCGCTGCTGGGCGGCGGCGATAAACGCCTGGGCCGACACCATCAGAAGTTCTCCGCGTCGAGCAGATCGTCCGGGGTGTCGATATCCAGCCAGTGCCCGGTCAGGTACACCACCCGCACCGTATGGCCCTGCTCCACCAGCGCATTGAGCAGGCTGGTCATCTTGGCCTGATCGGAGGCAGCCAGCAGCTCGGCAGTCACCTCACGCACCGTGGGCAGAATGGCGGCGGACATTTTTACAAAGCCCATCCATTCGCCGTGGATTTCGCTTTGATCCAGACGCTTGCTCACCCGCTGCAGCTGCACCGGGCGGCTGTGATGTTTGCGCGAATAGGCAGACGAAGCCTGCACATAGTCGGCATCACGGTCGCGGTTGACGCTCTCCTGCCAGGCGGTATCGACCACCATCACCAGGTCGCCGGCGGTTTCGCAGAGCACGTCGATGATATGCCGGCGAAACAGCACGTCGCCGTACGCCACGATCACACCATTGGCGGCGGCCCCCATGCCGGCCAGGCCTTTGCTGAAGGTATAGAGCTCGCCCTTGGTGTCGTACTCGTCGTTATCAATGCACTTGAGGCCCGGCAGTACCACGCTGTCTTTGCGATAGCCGCGCACCACGCTGATGTCTTTGATGCCGCTGCGGTTGAACTCGGAAATCATATGGCCGAGCAATGGCTTGCGTCCGACCTGCACCATCGCCTTGGGGCGCTCGGCCGTCAGCTCGCCCAACTCGGAACCCCGGGAAGCGGCGAGTACCAGGGCGGCGGGCATATTGACGGTGCTGGGCAGATAGACTTTCTCGGCATCTTCCAAGGCATCGGCGCCTTGCAGGCGGAACACCTCGGCGACGCTGGCGATGGTCGACTCGACCCGCACCAGCGACTGTTCCTTGGCAATGGTGGCCGCCACTTGCTGCATGGCCTGCAGGCTGCTGCGCAAGATATGGTTGGCCCAGATCACCATGGAAATATTGTGTTCGCGATACACCTCGGTGGGCGTGGCGTAGTACTTGGTCGGCACAATCACCACGGGGCAGCGATCACCCCATTCGCGTTTGAATTCAAGAATCTCGGTCGGCACAGACAAGGCGCTGTGCATCAGGATCGCGTCGGCACCAGCCGCGTGATAGGCCTCGGCTCGCAGCAGGGCTTCCTGCAGGCCCCAGCCGGCGATAAAGGCCTCTACCCGCGCGACGACACAGAAGTCATCGTCACGCTGGGCGTCTTTGCCGGCCTTGATCTTGCCGCAGAATTCATCGATGGCCGCCAGCGGTTGCTGGTGCCCGCCAATAAAACTATTGGTCTTGGGGAAAATCTTGTCTTCGATACACACAGCGGCGATATCGCGCTGCTCAAGCTTCTTTACCAGGCGTTGCATATTGTTGAAGTTGCCGTAGCCGGTATCGCCGTCGAGCATGATCGGCACCGTGGTGGCGTCGGACATGAATTCCAGCATCTCCAACACCTGGGTCCAACTGGCTTCGTTGTTGTCGCGCACCCCGAACTGCGCGGAAAGGCTCAGGCCACTGGCCCAGATCCCTTTGAAGCCAGCCTCCTCGACAATTTTTGCGCTCAGGCCGTTATGGGCCTCGCAGATGAACTCAAGTTGATTCGAACGCAGCAGGTTTTTGAACTGGGTGCTTCTTTTCATAAAGAGTGCTCTTGCTCATCGGTGCAAAGTCCAATCGGACCCGACATAACAATGGCCAGGCTACAACGCCGGTAGCTCCATCAATCCAGGCCTGTCGAGTGGGTCAGCGGTCAGCCAAATAAATGACGCCGATTAACCTCGGTACAGGGGAGTAGCAAAGATGATGCCTAAAGCCGCACAGGGACAATGGCCCTACCCCACTTAACAGGGTAGAGCCAAATAGGGGATGTGGTTAGTTGATGTAGTTGAACAGGCTGAGGTTGGCGATCTTCACATAGCTCTGCTGCGCCGCCGAAAGAATGGTGGACTGCAAGGACAGCCGCGAAATCGCCTCGGCGTAATCGAGGTCTTACAGATCCGACTGCACGGACTTTTTCACCAGGGTGACGTCGGCAATAAAGTCACCGGTGGAGTCCAGGGTATTAAGCCGCGCGCCCACTGAGCCACGCACGCCGTCGACCTTGGTGTACACCGCGTCGATATTGGACAGGGCGATGGCGGCGGTGTCGCGGATCACGCGGTTGTCTTCCACCGAGTTGCCGGAGCCTTGCAGCGCTTTGCGCAGGTCGGAGACGGTATTGAGCAGGCTGCGCTTTTCTTCGTCGGGCTTGCGGTTGATGGCGAAGTCATCGCCGTTCTGCGGCACGCCGTCGATCTGTACGCGCACGCCGCCATAGCTGATGAAGTCAGAGGTGGCGGCGTTGGTGTCAATCGCCCCGGTAGCCAACTGGCCGGCGGGCGGCGCGGCCGGGTCGTAGGTGTTCCAGTCATAACCGACCGGCAAGGTGGCCTGGTCGTAGACCACATAGCTGGTGGTGCTGAGAAAGTGGATGCCGATGCCGTCGGTAGCCACCGGCGGATTACTGGCGGGAAAGGTGGTGTCGTAGGCCGCCTTGTCGTTTACCAGGCCCAGGGAAATGCGCCCGGTGCTCACCGTACCGTCGGCACCCGTGCCCACGGTGGTGT
>JBCECW010000120.1:0-8774 GCA_039207785.1 Pseudomonas sp.
TCAACTATCAAGCATTAAAACTGTGCATTGGCGCCCATTTCACGCAAGTGGTTGTTCTATTAACCACCTCGTTCATTTTGTAGGAAATAGTAGTTAGTCAACGTAGCTTATTTCCTACATGACATTCCGCCGCAAAGGCGCCCGATAAAACCAGCGAAGCGGCGAATTTAGTGGGCTTAGAGAGCGACTAACGGCAAATTGCCATGCCAGATAAGCAATTGTGTTAGTGCACTTTTTTCCGATAACCACAGGCAACTTGGGAAAGTGCCAACTTGCCGCAGTTATAGCCAATTGCACTAACTTCAATTGCGAATTTGTTTTTAAACGAGCAAGTTGCCGCCTAACTACTAGTGCGGGATAAACGCCTCGAAATGGCTTAACGCCAATCTTCCCGCACGCGAGTCAGCCCTTCCTGCGCCACCGACGCCACCAGTTGCCCCGCACGGTTGAAGATACTGCCGCGGGCAAAGCCACGGCCATTGCCCGCCCACGGGCTGTCCATGGCATACAGCAGCCAGTCATCCATGCGCAGGTCGGCGTGGAACCACAGCGAGTGGTCGAGGCTGGCCACCTGCATAAACTTCTGAAACACCGAAACGCCATGGGGGAGCATCGAAGTGGTGAGCAGGTTGAAGTCCGAGGCGTAGCCCAACAGGTAGCGGTGCAGTTGGCGTTCGTCCGGCAGGCTGCCGTCGGCGCGGAACCACACATGCTTCACCGGTTCGCGTACCACGGGCTCATATGGATTGCCGGTGGTGACCGGGCGAATTTCGATGGGCTTGGGGCTGGTGGCGCGTTCCAGCATGCGCGGCGGGATAAAAGCGGCCGCTTCGCGGGCCAGCTCGGTTTCCGAACGGAAGTTTTCCGGGCCGGGCACATCCGGCATCTGCAACTGGTGGCTGAAACCCTCTTCATCGCCCTGGAACGAGGCGCTGCAGGTAAAGATCGGCGCGCCCTTTTGCACGGCCGTCACTCGCCGGGTGCTGAAGCTGCCACCGTCGCGCACCCGGTCAACCAGGTACACCACCGGCAAGGTTGCATCGCCAGGACGGAGAAAATAGCCGTGCAAGGAATGCACATGGCGCTCGGCCTCTACCGTCTGGCTCGCGGCCGACACACATTGGCCCAGCACCTGGCCACCGTAGAGCTGGCGAAAACCAAGGTCCTGGCTGACGCCACGGAACATGTTTTCCTCGATCTGTTCCAGGCTCAGCAGCGCCACCAGATCGTCGAGTAATTGGCTCATCGGTTCTTCCTCATCACGCATTTATTCAGGCTGGGGAAATGGTAAAGACTTTGCCCGCTGCTGTCGGCCTTCACGGCAAAAAAGGCCGATGGCCATCAGTGCAACCTGGATGGCTTTTGCGCCAACCAGGCCGCACGGTCGATGCGGTACAGCACATGGGGGCGCAACGGATGGTCGGCCGGCAGCTTGGGGTGCTGGAAATCATCGGCCGGGTCGCGCTGCATACCGATACGCGCCATTACCGCCCGCGACGGCGCATTGGCCGGCACGGTAAAGGCCACCACCTCGGGCAGCTGCAAGTGCTCGAACGCACAGGCCAATGCCGCCCGCGCGGCCTCGCTGGCAAAGCCTTGGCCCCAGGCAGAACGCGCCAGGCGCCAGCCGATTTCGATGGTGGGCCCGGCCGGATTGCAAAACGGCGCGGTGAAACCCACCACGCCCAGGCCGGTAAAGCCGATAAAGGCGCCGTTGTCCTTGCGCTCCAGGGCCCACAGGCCAAAACCGTGCTCGGCGATATGGGCGTGTATGCGCTCGATCATCGCCGCCGCCTCGGCGGTGCTTTGGGTGGTGGGGAAATACTTCATCACCTCGGGGTCGGCGACCATCGCGGCAAAGGGCGCCAGATCCTCTGGCCGCCAACGGCGCAACAGCAGGCGTTCGGTGTGCAGTTCTATCGGTTGGCTCATGGCAAGGTCCTGGCGCTTGGCTTGAGGTCGCGGGGTGCTACGGGGATACTGGCGGCCTCTTTTTCTGGGTTGAGTGTATGCGGCTGCCGCTGGTCTATCACGACGACTACAGTCCGCCGTTTCCGGCCGACCACCGTTTTCCGATGGAAAAATTCCGCCTGCTGCGCGAGCACCTGGTGGACAGCGGCGTCACCAGCGAAGCCGAGCTGATCCGCCCGGACATCTGCCCCGCCGAGATTCTCGCCCTGGCCCACGAGCCGAGCTATATCGAGCGTTTTCTCAGCGGCAACCTCAGCCACGACGAACAACGCCGCCTGGGCCTGCCCTGGAGCGAAGCCCTGGCGCGGCGCACCGTGCGCGCGGTGGGTGGCTCGCTGCTGACCGCCGACCTGGCCCTGCAACATGGCCTGGCCTGCCACCTGGCCGGCGGCACCCACCACGCCCACTACGACCATGCCGCCGGCTTCTGCATCTTCAACGACCTGGCGATCATCAGCCGCTACCTGCTTGAGGCCGGGCGCGTACAGCGGGTGCTGATCTTCGACTGCGACGTGCACCAGGGCGATGGCACCGCGCGCATCCTGGCCGATACGCCAGAGGCGATCACCGTGTCGCTGCACTGCGAAAAAAACTTCCCCGCGCGCAAGGCCGACAGCGACTGGGATATTCCCCTGCCCATGGGCATGGGCGACGAGGACTACCTGCGCGTGGTCGACGACAGCCTCAACTACCTGCTGCCGCTGTACCAACCCGACCTGGTGCTCTACGACGCCGGCGTGGATGTGCACAAGGACGATGCCCTGGGCTATCTCAAGCTCACCGACCAGGGCGTGGCCGCGCGTGACGAACGTGTAATCCGCCACTGCCTGGGCCGCGATATCCCGGTGATGGGCGTGATCGGCGGCGGCTACAGCAAAGACCGTTTAGCCCTGGCCAAGCGCCACGGCTTACTTCATCACAGCGCGCAGAAGGTCTGGCAAAGCCAGCACTAGCGCATAGCGAGAGCACGACACACGCATGTACCACGGAGAAAAATTCAACGCCTGGACCCATCTGGTCGGCGCCGTACTGGCCGCTGTCGGTGCGGTATGGCTATTGGTGCTGGCCAGCTTTAGCGGTGATGTCTGGAAAATCGTCGGCGTGGCCGTGTATGGGCTCACCCTGGTGCTGCTGTACAGCATCTCCACCGTCTACCACAGCGTGCAGGGGCCGAAAAAACGCCTGCTGCAAAAGCTCGATCACCTGTCCATCTACCTGCTGATTGCCGGCAGCTACACGCCGTTCTGCCTGGTGACCCTGCGCGGGCCGTGGGGCTGGACGCTGTTTGGCATCGTCTGGGGTCTTGGCGTGATCGGCATGCTGCAGGAAATCAAACCGCGCTCGGAAGCGCGGGTGCTGTCGCTGATCATCTATGCGGTGATGGGCTGGATCGTGCTGATCGCAGTCAAACCGCTGATTGCCGCGCTCGGCATGAGCGGCTTCAAGTGGCTGGCCGGTGGCGGCGTCCTCTACACCGTAGGCATTATCTTCTTCGCCAACGACAGCCGCTTTCGCCACTGGCACGGCATCTGGCACCTGTTTGTGATGGCCGGCAGCTTGCTGCACTTTGTCGCCATCCTGTTTTTTGTGTTGTAGCACTTACTCCAGGAGGAACAGCCCATGACTACCGTGCATATCGGCCTGATCGGCGACTACCAGCCCGACGTTATCGCCCACCAAGCCATCCCCAAGGCCCTGGCATTGGCCGGCGCGGCAGTTGGCGTGCATGTAGAACCCCAGTGGCTGGCCACCGAAACCCTCAACGGCCACAAGCACCTGGCCGAATACCACGGCTTCTGGGCCGTACCGGCCACCCCCTACCGCGACATGGACGGCGCCCTGTTCGCCATTCGTTACGCCCGGGAAAAGCAGGTGCCCTTCTTTGGCAGCTGCGGTGGTTTTCAGCATGCCCTGCTGGAATACGCCCGCTCGGTACTGGGCTGGGCCGACGCTGAACACGCCGAAACCCACCCCGAGGGCAAACGCCTGGTGATTGCACCGCTGGTTTGCGGCCTGGTGGAAGTCAGCGGCGCAATCGAACTGGCGCCCGGCTCGCAACTGGCCGACGCCTATGGCCAGCAGCAGATCACCGAGGGCTACCACTGCCGCTATGGGCTAAACCCCGAGTTCGCCAAAGCACTGGCCAGCGGCCCGTTGCGGATTACCGCCTGGGACGATGAGCGCGATGCACGCGGGATTGAGTTGGAAGGGCATCCGTTTTTTGTAGGGACACTGTTTCAGCCTGAACGGGCAGCGCTTGAAGGCCGGGTGCCGCCAATAACCAAAGCCTTTATCGAAGCTGTGATGAAGCAACCGCTGTAACCGCCCCTCACCCCCGGCCCCTCTCCCGCATGCGGGAGAGGGGTGACGTATGGCTGCCGGCTTTACTCGATCAGCTCCCTCTCCCGCTTGCGGGAGAGGGTTGGGGTGAGGGGCCGTTGATCTTGCTCTACCCCGCCCTCCCCGGAGGGAGGGAACCCGAAGCGCAGCGTAGGGCCGGATGATTGGGCTAGCGTTTTTGCTTACTTTTGGGTGGTCCGGCATCCCGGCAATGACAAAAGTGAGTCGCGCGTAAGGCGCGAAACAAGAACGCTCAGCGCACGCGCCAATGAAGGAAAACACCGTTCGCCAGCGAATCGCTTGGTGCGCGAAGCACACCCTACGAGCCCCGCGTTCAACCCAGCGCCACCAACCCCGTCCAAAACGCCCACAAAGCCGCTAAAGCCAACACCACCAACGCCGAAGCAGCCACCCCCTCAGCCCGAGAAAACAACGGCGCATGCGGCCAATTCTCCCGGTGCGCGTAATAAAACACCGGTAACCCCAGCACAAACAACAAACTCGACATCAACAAATACTGCGGCCCCGCCGCATACAACAACCACACCGCATAGACGCTACCCAGCACCCCGCTGCGCAGCGCCCGCCCGCGCTCATCCATGGACCGATGCTGCACCGCATACCGCCACAGGTAAGCCGTGCTCGCCAGGTACGCCGGCAAAATCATCACCCCCGTCACGCTGATCAACCAGATCCACGCGTTCTCGGCAAACAGCACCACAAACACAATTACCTGCATCACCGCACTGGATAACCACAGCGACGGCGCCGGCGAACCAAACCGATTTTCCCGCCCCAGCACACGGGGAAACACCCCATCCTTGGCCCCGGCAAACGGCAACTCGGCCACCAGAATGGTCCAGGCCAACCAGCAACTGAGCAGCGAAACCAGCAACGAACAAATCACAAACACCGCGCCCCAACGCCCCACCAGGCGCTCGAGGATATAGGCCGCCGCCGGCTCATCCAGCGCCGCCAACTCTGGCTGGGTCATAAAGCCGAACGGCAGCGCCGAAAGCAGGAAATACAACAGCGTGCACACCACCAGGCCGATATAGGTGGCCTGCCCCACGTGCGATGGCTTGCGCGCCCGCGCCGACATCACCACCGCGCCCTCGATACCGATAAACACCCAGAGCGTTACCAGCATGGTGCTTTCCACCTGGGTCACCACGCTGCCCAGTTGCTGCCCGGCGCCCCACAAGTCGAGGCGGAACATATCGGCCCGCACCATCAGGCCCATGATCACGATGGTCACCAACAGGCTGGTGACATTCAGCACGCTGGCAATCGAGCCCAGCACCGCCGCGCGGCGCACGCCAAACAGCACGGTGAAATGCATCACCCAGATCAGCAGCGAGGCGCCGCCGATGGACAGCCAGTTCTTGCCATCGCCAAACACCGGAAACAGATAACCCAGCGATTTCATGATCAGCACGGCAAACGCCACATTGCCGAACGCTGCGCTTAGCCAGTAGCCCCAGGCCACCTGGAAGCCGGCCAGGTCGCCAAAGCCTTCGCGGGCATAGGCGTATACCCCGGCGGTCAGATCCGGGCGCTGGCTGGAAAGCAGGCGAAAGCAATTGGCGAGAAAAAACATGCCCACCAGGGTCAGCACCCAGGCGATGGCAATGGCGCCCAGGCTGGCATGGGCCGACATATTCTGCGGCAGGTTGAAACCGCCGCCGCCAATCATGGAGCCGATCACCACGCCGCTGAGAAGAAACAGCCCAAGCTTGGCCGGTGCTGCATTGCTTGCCTGGTTCGCCATGTACCGCTCCCTTGTTGGCTGCTTGCGGACTGAGTGTAGCGGCCGTTTGCGCCGAGCTCGGTTAGAATGCCGCCTTCCTTTGCCGCAGCCCGCCCTTATGCCTTGCACCAGTCCAACATCGTCCTTGCCCGTGGTGATTATCGGCGGCGGCCCTGCCGGGCTGATGGCTGCCGAAGTGCTGGCACTGGCGGGGGTCAAGGTCGAGCTGTTCGATGCCATGCCCTCGGTGGGACGCAAGTTTTTGCTGGCCGGGGTCGGTGGCATGAATATCACCCACGCCGAGCCCAAGCCGGCGTTTATCGGCCGCTACGGCAAGCGAGCCGGCGAGATCGGTACGCTGCTGGAGGATTTCGATGCCGACCAGCTGCGCAGTTGGATTCATGGGCTGGGCATCGACACTTTTGTCGGCACCTCGGGCCGAGTATTTCCCACCGATATGAAAGCCGCGCCACTGCTGCGCGCCTGGCTCAAACGCCTGCGCGAACACGGCGTGGTTATCCACACGCGCCAGCGCTGGCTGGGCTGGCACGCCGACGGCCGTTTGCGCATCGCGAGCGCCGCTGGCGAGCAGGCAATTGCCGCGCGCGCCGTGGTATTGGCCATGGGCGGCGGCAGTTGGGCACGGCTGGGTTCCGACGGCGCCTGGCAGGCCCTGCTGGCGGAACGCGGCGTGCCCCTGGCGCCGCTGCAACCGAGCAACTGCGGTTTCGAGGTGGCGGGCTGGAGTGCGGTATTTGCCGACAAGTTTGCCGGCGCACCGGTGAAATCCTGCGCCATCGCCCTGCCCGGCCAGGCGCCGCGTTTGGGCGAATTCGTGGTCACCGCGCAGGGGGTGGAAGGCAGCCTGGTGTATGCCTTGTCGGCGCCGATTCGCGACAGCATCAATGCCCACGGCAGCGCCACCGTGCAGCTGGATTTGCTGCCACAGAAAAGCCCCGAACAGGTGCTGGCCCTGCTGAACAAACCTCGTGGCAGCAAATCCATCAGCAACCACCTGCGCAGTGCCCTGGGCCTGGACGGTGTGCGCGCCGGCCTGCTGCGTGAACTCACCGATGCCGCCACCTTTGCCGACAACGCCCGGCTGGCCAAGGCCATTAAAGCCTTGCCACTGACCCTGCTGCGCACCCGGCCACTGGACGAAGCCATCAGTAGCGCCGGCGGCGTGCCGTTCGAGGCGATGGATAAACACCTGATGCTGAGCGCGCTGCCCGGCGTGTTCTGCGCCGGCGAAATGCTCGACTGGGAAGCACCCACCGGCGGCTATCTGCTTACCGCCTGTTTTGCCAGCGGCCGGGCGGCGGCACTTGGCGTGTTGGCCTGGTTGGCGTAAAGCCTTGCCTTAACATGGAACCATCGTGCTAGATTCGCCATTCCCTTTGCCTGCACGAGGCTGCCATGTCCCTGACCTTCCGCCCTGCCCGCGCCGATGACGTCGACGCAGCCATCCCGCTGATCTACAGCTCCGGCCCCGCCGCATTCGACTATGTATTTGGCCAGGCCCAGGTAAAGGATTTTCTGCGCCAGGTGTTCATCGGCAAGCGCGGGCAATTCAGCCATCGCCAGCATTGGGTCGGTGAGCGGGACGGGCAGGTGGTGGCCGCCGGCACCCTGGTCAGCGCCGAAGCCAACCTGAGCAATATGCTCGCTGCCACCTGGCAGATCCTGCGGTTTTACGGAATCAAGGCACCCGGTGTCATGTACCGGGGCTTGCAGATGGAGCACCTGATCCAGCCGCCGAAAAAACGCCTGAGCTACCTCGCCCATCTTGGCGTTCAGACCGAGCTGACCGGCCAGGGAATTGGCAGCCAATTGATCGACTACCTGCTCAAGCTGGGTTGTGCCCGTGGCTTGCCAAAGGCGGCGCTGGATGTGTCGGCGGAAAATCCCTTGGCGCAGGCGTTGTATGAGCGGTTGGGCTTTGAGGTAAAAGCCCAGCGCATTTCTACACTGCCGGGCGTGCCCGATCACCATTACATGGAGCGCCAGCCGTAAGAGCGCGGTGCGCGAAGCGCACCAGGCGATATTCCTTACAGATACCATCCCCACGGCTCAGCCCCGATATATTCGGTGACCTGCTTCACCTCCAGGTAGTTATCCAACCCCCAGCGCCCCAGCTCGCGGCCGATACCGCTTTGCTTCATGCCGCCCCAGGGCGCCTGGTTGAAGGTGGGTTGCGAGCAGTTGACCCACACGATCCCTGCACGCAGCCCATTGGCCACCCGCGTCGCACGTTGCGGGTCAGCGCTCATCACCGCGCCGGCCAGGCCGAAGCGGCTGGCGTTGGCCATGCGAATGGCGTCTTGCTCGTTGGCAAAACGTTTTACGCAGAGCAACGGACCAAACACTTCCTCGCGCCAGATAATGCTGTTCTCCGCCGGCTCGTCGAAGATGGTCGGTTCGATAAAGTAGCCGCGCTCCAGATGCTTGGGCCGCTGGCCACCGGTGAGCAATTTGGCACCGCTGGCCTTGGCCTGTTCGACAAAACCAATCACCTTTTCCAACTGCCCTTTGCTCACCAATGGCCCGAGCAAAACGCCCTGCTCCAGGCCATTGCCGATGGTGATCGCGCGGGCCGCTTCCACCAGCCGTTCCAGCAGTTTGTCGGCAATGCCCTGCTGCACCAGCAGCCGCGAGGTGGCGCTGCACACCTGGCCCTGGTTCCAGAAAATGCCGAAGAGAATCCACTCCACGG
>JBCECW010000121.1:0-8761 GCA_039207785.1 Pseudomonas sp.
ATATCACGTTCGGTCTGAACGGAAACAGTGCTCGGCACCTCGTCGAGCTTCTGCTCGGTACGGGTCGCGGTCACGGTAACTGTATCGAATTGTGTCGGTGTCTTTTCGGCGTCGTCGGCGGCAAAAGCCAGCGACGGCGAAAGCAACAGCAAGACCAGCCAAGGCTTGTGGGCGAAGGGCGGACGAAGGGACATGGATCTACTCCTAGATCGTTAACGGCGGGTGACTACTTTGGCCACCGGTTTGATATCGGGGCGGAACGTTAACGGTCTTGACATGCAAATGCAAATAATTATCAAATGAATTCGTCTTTGATAGGTATTGGCATCCGATGCTGCGTTTTGCGGTGTATTTCCTGGTTTCGCTCGCGCTCCACGCGATGGCGAGTTTCTTCCTGCGCGAGTCTCACGTGCAGGCAGGGCGTGCCCAGGATTTGGCCGTTGCGCCAGCTGTGATGCTGATTCAACTGGCCCCCGCGCCTGTTCCGGCCACTGTGGCGATTGCTCAGCCGGTGGCGGCAAAACCCGAAAAACCGGCGCCGGAGCCTGTCGTGGAGCCAGCCCCGCCAGTGGCCAAGCCGGTGATTGTCGAGCGCAAGGTCGAGCCGCGCCCGGTGGCGAAAATCACTCCGCCCAAAGAAGTGCCGCAAAAAGTGCAGCCGCCGAAAGTGGCGCCGGCCAAACCGGCCGAACCGCAAGCTGCACCTGGTCCGGAACTGGCCAAGGTGCAATTGCCCAGCGCGCCCACCGCTGCTGGCCCGGTAACGCCGCAGCCGGTCAGGGAAGTATTCAGTAACAAACCGAGTTACCTGCAGCCGCCCAGGCAGCCGCAGTACCCGAAAGTGGCCCAGCGCCGTAAACAGCAAGGCGTGGTGTTGGTGGAGGTGCGGCTGGATGAGCGCGGCCAGCAGCGCGCCCTGCAAATTGTGCGTTCCTCCGGGGTTGAAAGCCTGGATGAAGCGGCACTGGAGGCGGTGGCCGATTGGCGCTTCCGCCCCGAAACCCTAGACGGACGAGCTGTACCGAGCCGCGTGCAAATACCTATTGAGTTCGCCCTGACGGCGAGCCGCTGATTGTGATCGAGGAGTTGTCCATGACTAGCCAAACTCAGGCTGCAAACCCCACCGCTGCAGGCAGCGATCTTTACCAGGCCTGGCAGACCCTGCGCGGCGAACAGCCAAAACTGCGCGCCCGCGATGCCGCCGCGCACCTTGACGTGAGCGAAGGTGAACTGGTGGCCAGCCGCCTGGGCGTCGACACCGTGCGCCTGAACCCGGAGTGGGCCACCCTGCTGCCGGCCCTGGGCGAGCTGGGCTATATCATGGCCCTGACCCGTAACGAAGACTGCGTGCACGAGCGCAAAGGCTACTACCGCGACGTCAGCGTAATGGCCAATGGGCAGATGGGCCTGGTGGTTTCGCCGGACATCGACCTGCGTCTGTTCCTCGGTGGCTGGGCCAGCGTATTCGCCATCGCTGAAGAAACTGCCAAGGGCACCCAGCGCAGCATCCAGGTGTTCGACTACCAGGGCGTTGCCGTACACAAGGTGTTCCTCACCGAAGACAGCAACGAAGCCGCCTGGGCGCCATTGGTAGAGCGTTTCCGCGCTGCCGAGCAAAGCTCGGTACTGGAACTGAAACCAATGCCAGCCGCCGTCGTGGCCAAGCCGGACAGCGAGATTGATGTGGCCTCGCTGCGCGAAGCCTGGTCGACCCTGAAGGACACCCACCACTTCTTCGCTCTGCTGAAAAAGCACGAAACCACCCGCACCCAGGCCCTGCGCCTGGCCGGTAGCGAATGGGCCGAGCAACTGGCGCCGGCCGAGTTGCCCAAGCTGATGGAAACCGCGGGCGCCAAGGAAGTGCCATTGATGGTGTTTGTCGGCAACCGCCACTGCATTCAGATCCACAGCGGCACGGTGAAAAACCTGCGCTGGATGGACACCTGGTTCAACGTGCTGGACCCCGAGTTCAACCTGCACCTCAAGAGCCATTCGGTGACCGAGCTGTGGCGCGTACGCAAGCCAAGCAGCGATGGCGTGATCACCAGCTTCGAAGCCTTCGACGCCAATGGCGAGCTGATCGTGCAGCTGTTCGGCGCGCGCAAGCCGGGTATCCCGGAGTTGACCGAGTGGCGCGAACTGGCCGAGGCTGCTCCCGTTCTGCAAGCGTGATTAGCGGTTAGCTGTTGCCATATAACCAGCCTGTTAAGCAGGCTGGTTTTTTACTGTTTAAGCACCCCAAGAATTGATGGAGCCTTTCATGCGTGTGACTGCCCGTGTTGCCAGCCTGTGTTGCGCTATTTTTCTGAGCCAAGCGGTGAGCGCCGCTGATGCATTGCCACAGCGTTGGGTGAGTGCCGGTGGTTCGATTACCGAGTGGGTGGTCGCGCTGGGAGGTCAAAGCAAACTGGTGGGCGTGGATACCACCAGCCTGCATCCGATTGAATTGAAAAAGCTGCCGAGCATTGGCTATCAGCGCCAATTGGCCGCTGAAGGCATCTTGAGCCTCAAGCCTGACTTGTTGCTGGGCAGTGAAGAAATGGGCCCGCCACCGGTACTGGCGCAGGTCAAAAGCGCTGGTGTGACGATTGAGTCGTTGTCGACCAAGTCCGATCTGGCGACCCTGGAGCACAACCTCGGCCGCATCGGCGCGTTGCTTGGTGACGAACCGCGTGCGGCCAAGGTCCTGGCCGACTACAAGCAGCGTCTGCAAGCCCAGGCCGCCTGGGTGACTACGGCGCAGGCTGGCAAGCCGGCCCCGACCGTGTTGTTGCTGTTGTCCCACGCGGGTAGCAGCCCGATGGCGGCCGGGCAGGACACCATCGGCGCCTGGCTGATCGCTCAAGCCGGCGGCAAAAGCATCACCACGCATAACAGCTACAAAGCGCTGTCCACCGAGGCGCTGCTGGCGCTGGACCCGGAAGTGATCATCTTCGCCGACCGCAGCATCGCCGGCCCGGAAGCCAAGGCCGCGCTGCTCAAGCAGAACCCGGCCCTGGCGGCCACCCGTGCAGCGAAGAATGATCGCCTGCTGGCGCTGGACCCGACCTTGCTGGTTGGCGGCCTCGGCCCGCGCATTCCCGATGAGCTGGCGGTGCTCGGTGCAGCCTTCTATCCTGCCGCGCAACCCCTGACTGCCGACGCTAAGCCGCAACCATGAATCCAGTTGTTCTTCCGCGCTCACTGTTTATTGCACTGGGCTTGTTGCTCGCGCTTGCGCTGCTGTTATCGCTGGCGCTGGGCCCGGTGAGTTTGCCGTGGCTCGATACCCTGCAAGGCGCCTTGCGCGTATTTGGCGCGCCCATTGGCGGTACGGAGCTAGAACAGGCTGAGCTGATCATTGGCCAGATCCGTATGCCGCGTACGTTGCTCGGTCTGGCGGTGGGTGCTGTGTTGGCGCTCTCTGGCGTGGCCATGCAGGGGCTGTTTCGCAATCCGTTGGCGGACCCGGGCTTGGTAGGTGTGTCCAGCGGTGCCGCCCTCGGTGCTGCAATTGCCATTGTTGGCGGTGCGTATATCGGCGGGTTGCCGGAAGCCATCGCGCCTTATCTGTTGTCAGCCAGCGCCTTTGCTGGCGGCCTGGTGGTGACCGCATTGGTCTACCGCCTGGGCAGTCGTAACGGCCAGACCAGCGTGGCGACCATGCTGCTGGCCGGTATCGCCCTGACGGCGCTGGCCGGCGCAGTGATCGGCTTGTTTACCTACCTGGCCGATGACGCCACGTTGCGCACCCTGACTTTCTGGAACCTGGGCAGCCTGAACGGCGCCAGCTATGCACGGCTGTGGCCGCTGCTGGTGGTGACGGTTGCCGTCGGCCTGTGGCTACCCAAGCGCGCCAAGGCCCTGAATGCCTTGCTGCTGGGCGAGTCGGAAGCGCGGCACCTGGGGTTCGATGTGGAGCGGGTTAAGCGCGAGCTGGTGTTTTGTACGGCCTTGGGCGTTGGTGCGGCAGTGGCGGCGGCCGGCATGATCGGCTTTATCGGTCTGGTCGTTCCACACTTGGTGCGTTTGCTGGTTGGGCCGGACCATCGCGTTCTGTTGCCGGCGTCGGCGCTGGCGGGCGCGGGTTTGCTGTTATTCGCCGATGTGTTTGCGCGCATGGTGATTGCGCCGGCTGAGCTGCCCATCGGTATTGTCACGGCGCTGATTGGCGCACCGTTCTTCCTTTATCTGTTGCTGCGAGGTCGTGCCTGATGCTTTGTGCAGAAAATCTGGCCGTTCAGCGGGGCAGCAAGCTGGTGTTAAGCGGTATCAATCTGGCCTTGCAGCCGGGTGAAGTGCTGGGTGTGCTGGGCCCTAATGGCGCGGGCAAAAGTACCTTGCTCGATGCCTTGAGCGGTGAGCTTAAGCCCAGCGACGGGCAGGTCACGCTCGATGGCCGCCCGCTCAGCAGCTGGGTGGGGCCGCAGCGCGCGCAGCGCCTGGCGATTCTGCCGCAGACCTCAACGTTGAACTTTGCCTTTCGTGTCGAGGATGTGGTCGGTATGGGGCGTTTGCCCCATGCCACCGGCCGTGTGCGTGACCAGAAAATCATTGGTGAAGCCCTGACGGCTGCCGATGCTGCTCACCTGGCGGGGCGCAATTACCTCGAGCTTTCTGGCGGCGAGCGCCAGCGTGTGCACCTGGCGCGCGTATTGGCGCAGTTATGGCCGGGGGCGAGCGGGCAAACCTTGCTGCTCGATGAGCCCACCTCGATGCTCGACCCGCTGCACCAGCACACCACCCTGCAAGCGACGCGCAATATCGCCGCCAGCGGCGTGGCTGTGCTGGTGATCCTGCATGACTTGAATCTGGCCGCGCGCTACTGCGACCGCCTGTTGCTGCTGCAAGGCGGCCGCCCGCACGCGCTCGGCACACCTCACGAGGTGCTGCAGGCCGAGCCGCTGCAAGCGGTGTTCGACCTCGAAGTGCTGGTGCAGCATCACCCTGAGCGCGGTCATCCGCTGATCATCGCCCGTTAACACTGTTTTCCAAGGAATCGGCAATGCGTTGTCTTCTGCTGTTTTGTGTATTTCTGGCCGGCTGCCAGGCGTTACCACCGCTGCCGACGTGGCAAGCGCCCAATGGCCGCGAGCATGCCGACCTAGGCGTGATTCGCGACCTGCGTAGCGGCGAGCAACTGACCCCCGAGCAACTGGTGGAGCGCCTGGCGCCTGCGCCGCGGGTATTGGTGGGCGAGCAACACGACAACCCGGACCACCACGCGCTGGAGCTGTGGTTGTTGCAGGCACTGGAGGCCAAGCGCGCCCAGGGCAGCGTGCTGATGGAAATGCTGACCCCGGATCAGCAAGCCAAGGTCGATCAGGCGCGCGGCCAGCAGGTGGCCGATTTGCCGGCGGTGCTGGCCTGGCAGAAGAACTGGGAGTGGTCGATGTACGGCCCCATCGTGCGTCATGCGTTGGCGCAGCCGTATCCCTTGCTGGCCGCCAACCTGGACCGTAGCGAAATCATGACTATCTACAAAACCCGGCCGGTATTGCAGGGCTTGGCGTCGACGGCGAAAAGCGTGCAGGCGCCGCTGCTGGACGATATTCGCGAATCCCATTGCGGCTTGCTGCCAGAGGAGCAACTGCCGTCGATGCTGGCGGTGCAGCAGCAGCGTGATCGCCGTATGGCAGAACGCCTGTTGGCGGCACCGCAACCGGCGTTGCTGTTTGCCGGGGCGTTTCATGTGCGCCGTGATCTGGGGGTGCCGTTGCATTTTGCCGATCTGGGTGCGGGGCAGGGCAGCGTTAGCGTGGTGTTGGCGGAAGTGGGCAAAAGCGTGCCGGCAGCGACGGCAGACTATGTCTGGTTTACCCCGGCGTTGCCGGAAAAGGACCATTGCGCCGAGCTGCGTCGCTAACTACGGCTTGTGGCTAAAAGACCCGCTTCGGCGGGTTTTTTATTGGCCGTGTGGCGGTACTTTTCGACAGGCAAAAAAAGACCCGGCAAGAGCCGGGTCAAAAACCGTGATTAGCCTGATGAGGAGATAATCTGAAAAGTCCGACTGAAGGTCTCTCAGAATATCGACTGATCTCGCGACCAGTTGAGATAATAATAACAATTCTCATTTCGAAGTCAACACCTCTTTTCCATCTTTTTTCTAGCGGTAGAAAACGCCGCTGGTAGAAACGGAAAACCCGGCGCCAGGCCGGGTTTTTCAAGGGTTTGCGGCTTATTCGCTAGGCGGCAAACGCAGCTGGGTGACTTCCTTGTTCAGCAAGTCGATGCGCCGCGCCATGCTCTCGATCAGGCTGTGGGCGATGCGTGGATTGCTTTGCGTCAGGCTCAGGAACTGCTCTTTTGGAATCACCATCACCGTGCAGGCTTCGCTGGCCAATACCGTGGCGCTGCGTTTTTCCCGGGTAAATACGGCCATGGCGCCGAAGATTTCATCCTTCTGTACATCACCGACCTTATGCCCATCGACGTACGCCTCGGCATGGCCTTCGATGATGATAAAGACGTGGTCCGCTTCGTCGCCCTGGTGAATCAGTTCTTCACCGGCAGCAAAGTGCTGGAAGCCGGTAGCCGGGCGAATTTCCGGCTGCTTGAGGCGTGCCAGCGCGTCGGACAGCAACGCGGTATGACCAATCAGGTACTGCACAAACAGCTCAAGGCGCACTTCGCTGGCGTAGATATGCTTGAACACTTCAGTGCGCGTATAGGGCACCAGGCTCAGCGGCTCTTCGCTGGAATAGCGGCAGGTGGGGAATTCGATACCTTGGCGCAGGCCAAAGAGGTCGCCTTCTTGCAGATAGAACAGCGGGCGCTCATCGACCAGCGCATGCAGCAAACCGTTTTCGATGATGAACAGCTGGTTGCCCGGCAATTCCTGGGCGAGATCGTCAGTGCGTTCCAGGCGCACGGTGGCACCCGAAGGTGCAAGTCCTTCCAGCAGTTGCGTGGGGATGCCTTGCAGTCGGTTGATCAGCTGGTCGGCGTAGGCCGGTTGCTCCCCGAGTAGGTACATACAGTAATTCCTTGAACTGGCTGGGCTTACGAGAACGCACGAACGTCCCTGAGACAATAGTGCGCGCTAGCCCCTGCGTAAATCATCGAGCGTAGAGGATGTGAGCTAGCTCTTGTTGTTGGGCGGCATCGCATCAAGTTGGCCATTCAACTCTGCTTTATGGGCGGGAGGCAACTCATTCCAATGCACATCCAGCAATGCCCCTTCGATTGCGTAGAGCAAAACCTTGGAGGCTCTGAAACCACGGGCCTGGACGGCGCGGTAGGCGCCCACCGCACCCAGGCGGCGGAGATCGGTTGCGCTATGGATGCCGACGGCATGCAGCCATTGCGATGAGGTTTTTCCCAGGTTTTTTAGATGTTGTAGTTCGTCGTTCATCGCGCCTCCTTGGCTGCCGTACGTAGTCCGCCGCGCTCGGTGCGGCGGAAACCCTGCCAGGAAGTGTAGCGGCCAGTGGATAAAACGTGGCTCTTTGCTATTTCCCGGCGATTTTGCTGGTGCCTCCTAGGACCGATAGCGCATGCGTGTGCCGTAGGTCAGGGACATGACGATTTCATCGGCGCTTAGCTCAATAGGGAAAAACGCCCCCGAGATCTGCGCATGGGCGATGCTGGCGCCGTCCATGCGTGTGGTGCGCAGGTCCACGCCGCGCAGGTCTGCGCCGCGAAAATAACCGTTGGTGAAGTTGATGCCGTCGGCCTCCATCAGCCTGAGGTCAAGGCCGCGGAAATCGCCGTCGGTAAAGTCGAGATCGCCCCCTTGGGCCTTCTGGGCGTTGAAGCCTGCGATATCTTCGTTGTGCAGCAGGGCGTACAGCGGTGATTCCAGTTGGCGCGGCTTGCTCATGGCGTACTTCCGATAGGGGGTTTATCGGCAGTATAGAAGCCGTGCCCGGCTCTGCCTGCTGGCAGGGGCCGGGGCGTGTAACGAGGGCTTACAGGCCTGGCAGGCGCTGACGAATACGCTCGATCAGCGAGTCGAGGCTGGCGCTTTCATGGGTGTCCACGCGCTTGGTGTGGGCCAGCTCCTCGGCATTCAGCGCTTCGCGGCTGGCTTGCTGGGCTTGCACCACTTCCAGGGTGGCGTCGGATGGGTCGTTGGCGGCGGCCTGGCGCTGCGCCAACCAGCTGGCGATCACGGTTTCCGGAGCCTGGCAGTCGAGAATCAGGAACGGTGCACCGGTCTCCTGGGCGACATCCCACGCTGCCTCGCGTTGCGCGTGCTTCAGGTAGGTGGCGTCAATCACCACCGGGAAGCCGGCGCGCAGCGCCGCGTCCGCCAGTTGGTGCAGGCGCTCGTAGGTGGCCGCGCTGGCGTCGGCGCTATAGATACCGGCGGTCAACTGGCCAACGTCGGCGCCTTTTTGCTCGCCAAACAGGCGCTTGCGCTCAACATCCGAACGCAGGCGAATGGCCCCCAGTGCTTCAACCAGGCGCATGGCTACGTGGCTTTTGCCCACGGCTGAGACACCATGGGTGATGGCCAGCAAGCGCGAAGGAATGGCGCTGTAGCTTTCAGCCAGGGCGGCATAGCTGCGGTACTGGCGCAGAATCACGGCGCGTTGCACGGCACTTTCTTCCTGACCCAGGCGGAACAGGCCGACCTTGCCGCGCACCATCGCCCGATAGGCTTTGTAGAAATTGAGAATCTGCAGGGCATCGTAGTCGCCGGTTTGCTCCAGCCAGGCGCTGACAAAACGGCGCGACAGCGGTTTCAGCCCGCGGTCTTCCAGGTCCATGGCCAAAAACGCAGCGTCAGCGGTGACGTCGGTAAAGCGGAACGGCTCGTTGAACTCGATGCAATCAA
>JBCECW010000122.1:0-8750 GCA_039207785.1 Pseudomonas sp.
GCCGTGGCCAGAAGGATGGCCTCGAAATCCCCGTCGGCCTGACGCTTCAGCCGGGTGTCGACGTTTCCGCGCAGCATCTCGATCTTCAGGTCGGGCCGCAGGGCCAGGGCCTGGGCCTGACGCCTGAGGCTGGCGGTGCCGAGCATGTGCCGGCGGGCGCCGTCCATCGGGCTGACGTCGATCCATCGCGAGGCGAGCATCCGCGTGAAGTGGCCGCTGGAGAATAGCAGCACGTTGCCGCCTGCCGCCACTGTCAGGCGCCCACGATCACCGCCATGGATGCCGCTATCGGCACCGCCCTTGGCGACGTTGTTGATATCGCCCTGGGCGTAGACCAGCGTGTCGTTGTTGCCACGGATAATGCCGTTGATATTGTTCACGGCCGTCGCGTCGATCAGCACATTCTGCGCGGCAATCTGGCCGCCGCTGTTCTGCTGGTATTGGCGAGCCAGCAGGGTGTTTTTGCTGACGTAGACCTTGGGGGCCAATACGCTGACGCCGTTCACCACCTGGCTTTCGTACCAGACGATATCGCTGTCCAGTTGCTCGTACTGAGCCTGGCTCAGCGGCTGGCCGATCACCAGGCCCAGCTTGCCGGCCTGGGTGGCCGCGTTGTCCAACAGGTGCTGGACCAGGGTGGTGCCGCTGAGTTGGTGATTGCTGGTGAAGAAATTGCCCAGCGAATGCTCGACGGTGCGCAGCACCAGTTCGTTGTCGAAGTACGCATCGCCCAGTACGGTCACGGTTTTATGCGGGTTGTAGCCGAGCTTGCCGAACAGATATTCCGAGCCGAAAAACGCGTCTTTGTCATAGGGCACGCGGGTGGTATAGACCGGCGCCACGCCCTGGAAACCGGGCACCGGTTGCCCGGCGCTTGGATCAAGCGGGGTCTGTACCTCCGCCGGCTGGAAGTTGGCGGTGAACAGCGGGTTGTTATCGAGCAGGTCCTTTTGCACGTTGGCGGCATTGATGGCGTCTTTCAGGGCTGGCAGGTAGTCCTTGCCGTGCACATCGAAGGCGCTGTCACGATTGAACAATGCATCCAGCTCGCCGCCCACGGTTACCAGGTTGGTATCGCCGATCTGCACATCGACGTTGCGGTTCGGCCCCCAATTGGCACCGCTGCCGTTATCGAGCGCGCCGCCGGTATGCACGAAGTTCTGCCCGGCGGAGAGCTCGGCCTGCTTGTCGGCATAGAAATCCATGCTCTGCTCGGGCGCGGCCTTGAACGCCTCCCAGCGTGCGCGCATGCCGTTATGGTCGAGGGTTTTCCAGTCGGCGCCGAAGATGGCGCTGAACAAGGCGCTGGCCTCCGGCGTGGCGGTCAGCTTCAGCGAGTTCATCCATTTGTCGGTGCCGTTAATGACCTGGCCTGTGGGCAGGAGGGCGTCTTTGTTAACGCTCCATTCCCAAAGCGACACTTCTCGTTTTTCGACAAGCGTACCGTCAGCACGGGTAAATTTGACGAACCAACCGCTGACCGTTGGCTGGCCGAGAAAGTTAGGTGGCCCGTACTCAACGACGAGTTCCCGCGTGTAGTCCGGCGCCAGCAGGTTTTTATCCAGCAGGTCATACAGGTTGGTGTGCAGTTCCGGTCCATCGGAGCGCGTGCTCTCCGATACCTCCCATTGTGCATAGGCACCGGAGTTCTTCAGGTAGTCGATCAACGACACACTCTTGGAACTGCCAAGGTTTTGCAGGTTGCCATCGATATGGATATCGCCTGCGGCGCCTATCAGCCCGCCCAGGTTGCGCACGGTGGCGGCGCTGCCCATCTTGGCGCCCTGGTTGATCAGCAGATTGCCGCTGGCCTGGATAACCCCTTGCTTGACCTTGAGGTCGGCCGCGCTGTACTGCGGGGTCCAGAACTCGGAGTGGAAATACTCGGTGTCCCACAGGCCCCAGCTCTCGGTGTACCAGTTGTCGGTATGCACCCAGCCGGTGGAGGTGATATCGCCGCTCACGTCGCTGCGGTTTTCCAGCAGGGCGCTGTCAATGGCGATGTTCTTGGCCTCGATGCGGCCAGCCTGGTTGATCACGGCGTCGGCTGCCAGGTTAAGACCGGTGTTGCCACGAATCAGCGCGTTCTGCCAGTTGGTCAGGGTGGTGCCGGCGTTCAGGGTGATGGTGTCGGCGGCCCAGATCAGCTTGTTGGCCTGGTTGTCGATGGTCCCGGCGGCCTTCGCTTTCAGCCACTTGCCGCTGAGGATTTCGCCGCGGTTTAGTACCTTGCCGCTGGCCTCGATCTGTAGCGCACCTGTGTTACTCAACGAGCCATCTACGGTCAGGTCGTGGGTGTAGATGCTGAGCAAGGCGTCGGCGGTGGGGGCACGCTGGCCGGCACCAATCACCAGGCTGAGGCCATCTTTCATGGTCAGCGAGGCGGTGGTTTTCGAGTGCACGGTGGCGGTGTTGTTGAAGTCGCGAAGTTTCAGCGCGATATCGTCGGTGGCCAGGATGGTGCTGGCGGTGGCGTCGAAGCGGTTGGTGTCTATGGTCAGGCGACTGCCACGGATGCTGGCGTCGCTGGCGCTTTTGAAGCTGTCCTGGGCGCGGGCATCGAGCAGGCGGGTATTGATTTCGCCGCGGTTGCTGTTGCTGATCGTGATGCCCTTGAGCCGCAGGTCATCGGCGCTGATCAAGCCATTGTCGTTGCTGAAGCGGGTGCCGGCGTTAACCGAGAGCAGTTCGTCGCTGTGCAGGAGCGCGCCGCCGGTATTGAGTACATCGCCCTGGGTGCTGATAGTCAGCTGATTGGAGCTGTTAAGGGTGGCGCTGCCGCTATTGACCAGGCGCTGGGCGCTAATGTTGGCTTTCGCCCCATCAATAAGGGCGCCGCCATCGTTGAGCAGCGTGGCGCCGACGTCGAGGTTCAGCAGATTGCCTGAGGTGATAACCGAGCCGGACAGGTTGCTCATATTGCCGGCGCTGCTCATCAGCAGCTTGTTGTAGACGGAGATGATCGAGCTGTTTTCATTGGTCAGCGTGCCGCCACTGCTCATGGTGAGGTTGGTGGTGGTGAAGATCGATCCTTCGCCGTTGCGCAGCTGGCCTTTGGCGGTAATGGTGGTGTTATCACCCTTGACGTCGATTTGCGCGGAGTTGGTCATATCGCGGCCGGCGGTCATCAGCAGGTCTTTACCAAACAGCATCAGGCCGCCATTTTCATTGGTCAGATCACGGCTGGCCTGGATGGCGGCGTTTTGCTTCACCGTAATCATCGAGGTGGCGCTGGTGCGCAGGTCCTTGGCGCTGGCATTCAAGGCCTCGCCGACGCTGATGGTGGCGCCGGTGATCAGCGCGTTATCGATCAATAGCTCAAGGTTTTGTCCGGAGGAGAGCAGCGAGCCTGTGGTGTTTTCCAGGCTGTCGATGGCCACGCTGAGGTTGCCCGTGGTGGTCAGACGCCCGGCGTTGAGCAGGCTGGCCGCCTGTCCAGGTGCCTGGGCGATGCTCAATTGGCGGGTACCGCTGATTTCGCCATAGGCGCCATTGCTATGCGCGCCTGTGCCCAATTGCAGGGCTAGCGTGTCGTTTGCCGACAAGCCGCCTTCGTTGCGCAATTGGCCGATTTGCAGCTCGCCTTTGCCGCCGATCAGCAGGCCGCCACAGATATTCTGAAAACCGCTGCCGATGGCCCCGCCGGCAAAGCACAGGTTGTTGACCGTGCTTGCGGTTAGCGCCATATCGCCCCGCGTCTGGATCAGCCCCTGGTTATCCAGGGTGTCGGCAGTGATCTTGATCCCGCGGGTGCTGCGGTCATCAATAATGCCTTCGTCGTTGCGTAGGCGCTTGGCGCTGATGTCGATACCGGCGCCGGATTTCAACACCGCAGACGTGACCAGGTTGATATTCGGGTTCAAGCGCCCGTTTTCAAGCCTGGCCTGTACCCGGCCGTCACGAATAACTATCGACTGCTCAAGGGGCACGAGTTGCCCAGCCTCAGTGAATACACGCAAGTCGCCAACCAGAGTGACGTCGTTGGCAAGGATATTGACGGCTTTGGCCGCGCCACTCACTTTCGCGCCGATGGCTTCCAGGGTGGCGCCCTGGATCTTCAGGCTATCGGCCACGGCGTTGAACTGGTCGACCTGTACGTCGTTGCTGATCACGATGGCGCCGCTGCTCTTCATCTCCAGCAGGCCGCCTGCACGCAGGCCATAACCGGGCTGACCCGTGCCTAGGGTTGCGCTCTTGCCGGCGACCGATACGTCGTTACCGGCATTGAGCTGGGCCAGCGTGACGTCACCGTTGCTGTCGATGACGATATTGCGCGCCGACTGCACCAGCCCCGCGTGACGTACACCGGCACCGCTTTCCGTGCTGACCAGGGTGATATAGCTGCCATGCATGGCGCCGGCGGCGGTGCCGTCAATGGCGACTCGCGGGGCATTGGCAGCGCTATCGGCATCCTTGCGATGGGTGCGGTTCAGCGGGTCATAGGTATTGAGGCCGGCGATGGCCATGATGTCGGTGCCATTCGAGCTGGAGCCGACCTGGCCATTCAGCTCGATGGCGCGGGCAACCAGGTCGAAATAGCTCAGCCCCTGGGTGTTTACGCCATCGGGGCCGA
Source organism: Pseudomonas sp. (assembly GCA_039207785.1). Taxonomy (GTDB): domain Bacteria; phylum Pseudomonadota; class Gammaproteobacteria; order Pseudomonadales; family Pseudomonadaceae; genus Aquipseudomonas. The sequence continues at coordinate 4,574 of JBCECW010000122.1, forward strand.
CCAGCAGCCGACCGCTGCTTTCATTGACGCGAAACTGTGGGCCGCTACCGCCCAGCACGACCTGGCCGGTGCTCACGGCCAGGCCGCTGGCGTTGTAAGTGGTGACGCCGTTGAGGGTCAGGCCGTTGGGGTTGGCGATAAAGATATCGGCGCGGCCGCCAAACACTTCCAGGGTGCCCTGCAGGGAACTGGGGGTATTGCCGGTGACCTCGGCAAGAATGGCGCGTGCTTCTCTGGTCAGGTTGGGGTTGTGCATCACCTGCCCGCCAATCTGGCTGGTGCCATCGCGCAGGCTGTTGTTGAGGATCAACCCGGGATTGCTGACATTCAATTCGCTCAGACGGTTATGGGACAGGCCGCTGTTAGTGGGGTTGTTGATTTCCAGCACCGGCACGCCGTTGGCTGACTGCGTCACGGTCGCTTGCTGGGCCGGTGCAATCAGGATCTGCGCCTGGGTGTAGGGCAGCACGCCAAGCAGGGCCAGCGGCAGTGCTTTTATCAACCAGTTGGTGCATGGCGAGGCGCAATTGCGTTGTTGACCGTTTTTACCGGCGGTGCGGGTAATTTCGGCGACTGGAATCAGGAAACCCAGTTTTTTACTGAAAATCAGGCGATAGCAATGCTTGTTCATACAATAAACCTTGGGTGACAGAAGTTGTAAATTCAGAAGCTCAGGTACGTGCTCATATAAAGAGCAGTGGCGTCCGTGCTCTTTCTGATGGTGTCATCCATGGTTAACGGAACTCCCAGCGTTATCGAGGCGCCGCCGTAGCGCCAATTGGCATTGGCACCAATTGCCAGCCCGGTTATTCCGCCGTTTTGTTGTGAATAGGCAACATTGCGAACATAGCCGGTATCCAAACCAATAAGCGGGCTTACCGTGCCGCCTAATAGTTGAATTGGCATACTCAAGGTGTTGGAGAAATAAATACCTTGATCGCCCCATAGAGCGGGGCCGCGAAATCCTCTTACGGTAAACTCATCGCCGATGCCAAGTTGTTCGGCGGTAATCAGATTGTCTTTTGCATACTGGCCGCCTATACGCGATGAAAGATCGAACGCTTGCTCAAACCAATTAAATGAACGGGACCAGGCCGTATTGAATTCAATCTTTTTAAAATGCTTGCTTTGCTGGTTTTTATCGTAGGCCGCTTGTGCCGCTCCCCATGCGGAAATGCCATGGCTAAAGGTAATGTCGGAGTAGAGCGAGCCGCCGAGTAACTGCGTCAGGTGTTCCAGGCCATAGCCCAGGCTGGTGTAAGGCTTGCTGCTGGTTTGGATCAGCGATTTTTCCAGGTAGTTGAAGTTCTCCTTGTGTTCCAACTCCACCGAGGCAGTCAGTTTTTGCGCTTTTTCGCGCATCAATACCTGGCTGAACTTGGCGCTATAGTTTTGCGAATTGCCACTGGAGTCATAGTCGCCATATCTACCGCCGGTTACGGCCTTTTCGTATTGCGAGTGATTGAAGCGCAAGTCGACTCGGGAATAGCCAAACGGCACCGAGTAATTGATGCCAGCGTTATATTCGGAGTTGCTGTCACTGACCTGGTAGCGGCGCGAGCTGAGGTTCAGCCCCAGGGTGTCGTTGCCCAGCAGCAGGTCGCCAATGCTGGTGGAGGCGCTATAGCGGTAACGCCCGTTGCTCGGGCTGCCCAGGCCCGAGTTGTCGGCGCGCACGGTCACGGCCAGGGGTTTTTCCTCTGTAACCAGGTTCAGGTAGGAGTACCCCAGGCGGGGTGAAGGTTGAATATCGATACGGGCGGTTTTTGCCGCGTTATTGAGGTTTTCCACCATCTGGTCGACCTCATGGATATTCAGCGGTTTGGCCACCACATTGGGCATGGCGAATGCCGTAACCCATTCTTTATAAGTGCCATCGGGTTTTTCACCATTGACCAGCCAGCCTTCCACAAGTCCCCAGTTAACCTTGAGTTCAACCTGGCCCTGTTTCATGTTTTTTGGCACCAGGGTAATAGTGGTGGTGGAAAAACCCTGTTCGGCATAACGGTTGGTGACATCACGAATCAACGAGAATAAATCGGCGTTGCCCAGTTCGCGGTTCTCGTAGTTATGCAAAATATCCGTGGTATCGACGGCGTAATCGGCATATTCGCCAGTATCAATGCTGATGGTGTCGATATGAAATGTGGGGCCGGTATTATGTTGCGGGCCTTCTGATAGTTCGGCCGGTTGGGCAGGTAGTTGCACGGAGGAACCTTGACGGCTTTTATCCAGCTTGCGTTGGATTTCTTCCTGGGTGCGCTGTTTGTCTTGCAAGTCCAATTCCCGTATTGCCGGACTTGCCGAAGGCAACAGCGGTTCCGCTGAAACGGATGGTATATACAGTGCTGCACATAGCGCGCTGGCAAGCAGGGAAAGGTTGACCGGAGCGGTGGATTTGTATCGGGAAACGAAATAGGCCAATACAGGCTGTTGCGGAAGAAAAGTGCGGGAGCAGGAGGTGGGCTTCATATCAAGAATTTTGGGTGTTTAATCGAGGCGGTGATTTTTCCTTTCCTAGTTGTTGGTAAATAGAATTCCATTCGCTCAGTGTCGTAGTCTCGATACTACGAAGCTGTACGGCCTGAGTAATTTTTGGATGATGAGGTTGGCCACTCTCCACGTCAGCAAAAAGCGACTAGCGAATAGCGGGAGCGATCAGTCGATACGTGTTTTACGGGATTAAGTAATTCTGGGAATCTTCCGAAGATATTAAAAGCAATTAGTTGTCTGGAATTGGCCGTGACCTATTAACAGCGAAGCGCTGCCTCCCTCTAGACCATGGTCGGATGCCTGACCCCAGAGAAGCGTCTAAACTCGGGAGGCCGCTTGTACGTCCATCCATTCGGAGTTTTCCATGAACAATAACAATAGCGCCCTGCGCCACCTGCCCTGGGCAGTGCTGGCCGTAGTAGGCGCCGGTGCCTTGGGGGTCGTGGCGTTGCGCCGCGGCGAAGCCATCAATGCCTTGTGGATAGTGGTAGCCGCTGTGGCCCTCTATCTGGTTGCGTACCGCTACTACAGCCTGTTTATTGCCAACAAGGTGATGCAGCTGGACCCCAACCGCGCTACGCCCGCAGTGCTCAATAACGACGGTCTGGACTATGTGCCGACCAACAAACACATCCTCTTCGGTCACCACTTTGCTGCCATCGCTGGCGCGGGTCCGCTGGTAGGCCCGGTACTGGCCGCACAGATGGGCTATCTGCCCGGTACGCTCTGGCTGATTGCCGGGGTGATCCTGGCCGGCGCCGTGCAGGACTTTATGGTGCTGTTTATTTCCAGCCGCCGTAACGGCCGTTCCCTCGGCGAGCTGGTGCGCGAGGAAATGGGCCAGGTGCCTGGCACCATCGCCTTGTTCGGCGCCTTCTTGATCATGATCATCATCCTCGCAGTGCTGGCGCTGATCGTGGTGAAAGCCCTGGCCTCCAGCCCATGGGGCATGTTCACGGTGATGGCGACCATCCCGATCGCGATGCTGATGGGCGTGTATATGCGCTATATCCGCCCCGGTCGCATTGGCGAGATCTCGGTGGTCGGCCTGGTGCTGCTGCTCGGCTCCATCTGGCTGGGTGGCCAGGTGGCCGCCAGCCCGGAGTGGGCGCCGCTGTTCACCTTTACCGGTATCCAGATCACCTGGATGCTGATCGGCTATGGCGCCGTGGCCTCGGTACTGCCGGTCTGGCTGCTGCTGGCACCGCGTGACTACCTGTCGACCTTCCTGAAGATCGGCACCATCATCGCCTTGGCGCTGGGCATCCTGTTCGTGATGCCCGAGCTGAAAATGCCGGCCCTGACCCAGTTTGTCGACGGCACCGGGCCGGTGTGGAAAGGCGGCCTGTTCCCGTTCCTGTTTATCACCATCGCCTGTGGCGCCGTGTCGGGCTTCCACGCCCTGATTTCTTCCGGCACCACGCCCAAGCTGTTGGCCAACGAAGCCCACGCCCGCTATATCGGTTACGGCGGCATGCTGATGGAATCGTTCGTGGCCATCATGGCCATGGTTGCTGCCTCGGTGATCGACCCGGGCGTGTACTTCGCCATGAACAGCCCACCTGCGGTAGTCGGCGCCGACGTGGCTTCGGTAGCCGCCACCGTCAGCAGCTGGGGTTTTGTCATCACGCCGGAGGCGCTGGAAGCCACCGCCCGTGATATCGGCGAAACCACCATCCTGGCC
>JBCECW010000123.1:0-8671 GCA_039207785.1 Pseudomonas sp.
GGCCAGGACGATCTTTTCCCCGAGGCCGTAACCCAGCGCCTGAGCGACCTCGGCGCCGAGCACCACCTCGAACGGATCATCGGCGAAGGGCCGGCCCTGGCTCACCTGCAGGGCCTGGCTGCGGGCGTAGCGATAGTGCTCGAAATAGCTCTGGTTGGTGCCCATCACCCGGTAGCCGCGATGCGAGTCGCCGAGGGAAATGGGGATGGCCCACTTCACCTGGCGATGCTCGGCGAAGTGCTCGAAGCTGTCCCAGCGAATATTGTTGGTGGCGTTGCCGATGCGGAACACCGAATACAGCAGCAGGTTGATCGAGCCGGAGCGGGCGCCCACCACCAGGTCGGTGCCGCTGATGGTGCTGGCAAAACTGGCGCGGGCTTCGGTGCGCACCCGTTCCACCGCCAGCAACAGGCAGACGGACAGGGCGATGGCGAATACGGTCAGCAGAGCGGTAAAGCGGCGGTTGGCCAGGCTGGCCAGGGCGAGGCGGAACAAATACATCTCAAACCTCCGCAGCGGGCTTGGCCGCGCGATTGAGTTCTGCCAGCGACAGGTGGCGATCGAACAGCGCGGCCAGGCTCTGGTCATGGCTGACAAACAGCAGGCTGGAACCGGCCTCGCGGCATTCGGCAAACAGCAGTTGCAAGAACGCCTCGCGGGCGTCGGCATCCAGGGCTGAGGTGGGTTCGTCGGCGATCACCAGTTCCGGCTGGCCAATCAGCGCGCGGGCAGCGGCTACACGCTGTTGCTGGCCAATGGACAAGGCATCGGCGCGGCGTTCGAGCAAGTCATCTTTTAAACCCAGGTGGGCGAGCAGGGCGCCGGCGGCCTGGTGCACGCTGCCATGGCGTTGTTTGGCGCGCTGGCTGCGCAGCTTGGAAAAGTGGCAGGGCAACTCGACGTTTTCCCGTACCGATAAAAACGGCAGCAGGTTGAACTGCTGGAAGATATAGCCGGTGTGGTCGACGCGAAAATGGTCGCGGGCACCAGCCGATAGCGTGGTCAACTCCTGCCCCAGCAAGGCGATACTGCCGCGGCTGGGCTTTTGCACACCGCCGAGCAAACCCAGCAGGGTGGTCTTGCCGCTGCCGCTTGGGCCTTTGAGAAACAGGGTCTCGCCCTGGGCCAGATGAAACGCGGGAATATCCAACAGTTCGGCGTGGCCGGGCCAGGCGAAACCTAAGTCGCTGAGGGTTAGAAGAGGCGCAGTCATGGCGGTCATCGTAAAGGGGCAGGACGAAATCGACGCCGCCAAGGGTAACCCGGGCAGCGTCGGCTGGCTGTTAGAGGATGCCTGAATTAAAAGTTCAAACGTGGGCTTTGTGCCGTCAGCTCAGCCCCTTGCTGGCCGTTGGGGCCGATCAGTTGGGCTTGTACCTGGTGCAGCGACGGGAAGCGTTTGAACAGTGGTGCCAGGTCCAGGCTGGTCAGCGCTGCCGGTTGGGCGCAGGTCAGTTGGTAGCTGGCGTGGATTTCGCTGTGGTGGTGCTCGTGTTCGTGCTCGTCGCCATCTTCACCTTTGGCGTGGTCGTCATGGTCATGGTCATCACCGTGGTCGTGATCATGATCATGATCGTGGTCGTCATCTGCCTCGGGCTTGCCGCCAAACAAAGGGCTTTCCAACTCCACCTTAGCCACGCTGCATTTGGCGGCGGCTGGCAGGCCAAACAGTTCCAGCGGTTTTTGCAGATCGCTCTTGGCGCCAGCGACGGTAGCTTGGTCCACGGCCGATTTGGCCGGGTGCTCAAAACCCACCAGGTTCATCGACGGGTTTTCCAGTTCCAGTTCCAGGGTGTTGCCATCCAGCGCCGCATTCAAACGGCCCACGCCATGCTCGTGGGTGCCAAGGCTGGCGTGCTCTTCAACATGGTCATCGTGGCTATCCGCAGCCTGGGCAATGGCCAGCGGCAACAGGGCAAACGGCAGGGCAAGCAGCAAACGGCGCATGAAGGGTGACTCCGGTAGGGCGGCTGAAATGATATGTTATGTTATAACTCAAAATTGGCCTTGCCTAGCCCGCTTGGCGAACAACCTGGCCCATGGGAGCATGGCGGCTCTTTTGGCGGGCTGGTGTTAAGCGGGGATTATTTATGCTGCGTATCAAGGGAACGGTCGGTGCCTGGCCGGTCGATCTGACCATTGAACTGGATGCCGAGGATTGGGCGCAGCTCGCCGCGCAACTGCCGGTTACCGCCACCGAGCCCACCAAAACGGCAACGCCCGCCGTGTCGCCCTCGGCGGACGACAAGCAATGGTTGCTGGTGCAGGAGTTGCTGCGCACGGCCGGCAAGATCGAAGGCCCTGCGTTGCTGGGCGAATTGCAGGCACTGACCGGCAATGCCAGCGCCGCCAAGCGCCTGTTGGTGCGCTTGCGGCATTCGGCGCTGGTCGAGGTGGAAGCCGGCGCAGATGCGCCGGTGTATCGCTGGGTTGGCTAAAACCTAGTACAGCGCCTGATACAGCTTGCGGCGGAACAGGGTTACCAGTGGGTGCTCATTGCCCAATAGCTCGAACACCTGCAGCAGGGTCTTGTGCGGCAAACCGTCGGCGTAGCTGCGGTTACGGATAAACAGCTTCAGCAAGCCTTCCAGCGCCGGCTCGTACTGCTGGCGGGCCAGTTGCTGGATCGCCAGTTGGTACACCGCTTCATCATCGCCGCCATCCTGAGCCAAACGGGCCTTCAAGGTGGCGGCATCAGGTAGATCGGCGGCCTGGCGCAAAAAGGTGATCTGCGCGCGGGCGGCGGCCAGTTCCTGTTTATGGCTGTCGCTTTTCACGGCGTCCAATACGGTTTTCGCTTCGCCCAATTCGCCACGCTCGGCCAGGCAGCGCGCGTAAAGAATCAATGCAGCCGGTTTCTCGGCGTCGGCGCTGAGGACTTCCCGCAGCAGGTTTTCCGCATCGCCAATTCGCCCTTCGGCAAACAGCGCTTGCGCGGTTTCCAGTGGGTCGGCGGCCAGCGGCGGCGGGGTGGCAACGTGGGGTTCGAGGATGGCGCGAACGGCCGACTCTGGCTGCGCGCCCTGGAAGCCGTCCACCGGCTGACCATCCTTGAACAGCACCACGGTCGGCAAGCTGCGGATGCCGAAGCGGGCAACGATATCCGACTCCAGGTCGCAATTGACCTTGGCCAGCAACAGTTCACCGCGATAGCCCTCGGCAATCTGCGCCAGCATCGGCATCAGGGCTTTGCAGGGCGCACACCATTCTGCCCAGAAGTCCACCCGCACGGGCTTGTGGAAGGAATTCTGGATCACCAGTTGGTCAAAGTTGGCCGTGCTGACGTCGAAAATATAGGGCGTGTCCTGGCTCATGCTGGGTCTCGAAACGCGAATAGGGTGATGCCGCGCGTAGGTGCGGCATGGCTCGCCACTATAGGTGGGGGCGCCTTGCCTGAAAACCAGGGGGGGCAATCAGAAAAGCCGTAAGCGCGCTTTGACAATACCTTCACAATTGCCCCGTTAGACTGCGCCAACCCGCGCAGATGCTCGACACGGAACGCCCCATGCCCTTTTTCAAACTTCGCCTGAACCCGGTGCGACACCCGGCCTGCGCTGCACGCCCCGTCAGCACCCGGCGCGCTTTCAATTTTGTCGGGCTGGGCCGGGCGACGGTATTGGCCGGGTTGCTGCTGATTGTCGCTGGGCTGTGGCATATGCGTGGCTTTGGTTTGCCGCGCATCGACGGGCCGACTTTCGCCGCCGCGCTCTGCGCGTTGGTGGTACTGACGTTGGCAGGCGCCTGGCGTTTTTCCCTGGCGATGGCCGTGGCCACGGTGCTGCCGGTGGTCCTGGACCTGCTTGCCATGCTGGCCCTTGTGGCGCTGTTCGATTCCAGCCTGGAGGGGGCCAGTAGCGTCTCGCTGCTGGTGATTGCCGGCTATTCGCTGGCGGGCAAACTCCTGGTGCTCAACCAGCTGGCCATCGCACGGCCAACCGCACCCGGCGGCCAGCCGCTGTCGCTGTCGTTGCGGGTCAATCGCACCCTGCAGCAGTTGTTGGCGTATTGGCGCTGCTACCTGCTGCTCGGCGCCGCGTTACTGGTATTTGCTGGCTCCACACTGCCAGTCGTTGGAGGCCTGCTGATCGCAACGGCTTCAACGGTATTTACCTGCGGGGCATTGTGGCTGACGCTGCAACAGCGGCGCATCACCAGCCCGGTGCCAACACGCTACCGTGCCGCCCTCGATGGCCGCGTTTTTCTGGCTGGCGTAGCGGCGTTGGTACTGCTCGGGCTGGCCAGCTGGCTGTAAGTTTCACGCCCCGGTGCGGGCGGCGTGATACAGGCTGACGTGGCGAAACTCTGCCGGCTCGGCCAGATCCGGCCAGGTGCAGGCTTCGATAATAGCCAGGCGCTGGTACAGCGGGTGATTGAAATCACGTACCCGCGAGTCGGCAACGATGGCCTGCTGACCCCGGCTCAGGAAGTGATCGAGCAGCGGCAGGTTGGCGCGGTCGTAGAGCACATCCGCCACCACGATCAGGTCGAAGCGATCGGCTTCGGCGAAAAAGTCCTCCGAGTAGTTCAGCGTTACGCCGTTCAATTCGGCGTTGGCGCGGCAGGCGGCCAGGGCCAGTGGGTCGAGGTCGCAGGCCACCACTTCGGCGGCGCCGGCCTTGGCCGCGGCAATCGCCGCCACGCCGGAACCGGCACCAAAATCCAGCACCCGTTTGCCCGCCACCCACTCGGGGTTGGCGGCGAACCAGCGCGCCAGCACCAGGCCGCTGGCCCAGCAGAAACACCAGTAGGGCGGCTCTTCAAGAATGCGCCGGGTTTCTTCGGGGCTGAAGGCGCGGTCCATATTGTTGGCGTCGATCAGCCACAGCTTGATATCGGTGTCGGGGAGCGTTTCGGCCACCAATTGCGCATCGCCGAGTAACTCGCCGAGCGCCGCCTGCAGGGCCAGCGGCGGCATCATGGTGCGGGATCGAAGCGCAGGTTACCCACCAGTTGCGTGGTGGCCGAGGTAATACGCACCGGGCTCAAGCGCAGAGTCAGTTGCGCCGACTGCGTTACCCGAGCATGCAGCTCGACACGGGCATTGGCCGGGAACGAGTCCGGGTTGAACGGCAGGTGGAAGGGCAGCAGGTTGCCCGTGCCTTGGAGGGTGATATTGCCCAGCAGCTGTTGCGGGCGGTCGCGCTCGTCGATTACCAGCAGGGCCATTTCCACGGTGGCGCCGGCCGGTACGTTGACCAGGTTGCCAGTCAGTTCGCGCAGATTGGCCGGCAGCGGGGCAGGCGCTGGGGCCGCCGCCGCAGCGGGTTTTGTCACGACTGGCGTAACGGGGGCCGGCGGTTCGCTCGCGCAGGCGGCCAGCAACGCAACAGAACTAAGCAGAACAAATGGGCGAAACATAGGAAATTCCATCGGCAGTGCAGCGAATGTGAGGCGGCGCCTGTATACCGCAAAGTAGCTGGGTTGTCTTGCCAGTGGGATGCGCTACCATGGCCCCTCCTTCATTTTGTTGCCAGTTATTTTATGCACTGTCCCTTCTGCGGCGCCAATGACACCAAGGTTATCGATTCGCGATTGGTCGCCGAGGGCGAGCAGGTTCGCCGCCGCCGGGAGTGCCTGGCCTGCGAAGAGCGTTTCACCACGTTTGAAACCGCCGAGCTGGTGATGCCGCGCCTGATCAAGCATGACGGCAGCCGCCAACCCTTCGATGAAGAAAAACTGCGCGCCGGCATGCAACGGGCCCTGGAAAAACGCCCAGTGAGCATCGAGCGCCTGGAAGCGGCCATCGCCCATATCAAGCACAAGATGCGTGCCACGGGTGAGCGCGAGATCAAGTCGCGGGTGCTCGGTGAACTGGTAATGGCCGAGCTGCAAAAGCTCGACGAAGTGGCCTATGTGCGTTTCGCCTCGGTGTACCGCCGCTTCCAGGACCTTAACGAATTCCGCGAGGAAATCGACCGCCTTTCCCGCGAACCGGCGCAAGACTGAGCATGGCGATTTCCGAGTACGCCGCCCTCGACCCGCACTTTATGGCCCGCGCGCTGGAACTGGCGCGCAAGGGCATCTACTCCACCCACCCCAACCCGCGTGTCGGTTGCGTGATTGTCGCTGACGGCAAGATCGTCGGCGAAGGCTGGCATGCCCGGGCCGGCGAGCCGCATGCCGAAGTACATGCGCTGCGCCAGGCCGGTGACAAGGCACGCGGCGCCACCGCCTACGTCACCCTGGAACCTTGCAGCCACCACGGCCGTACACCGCCGTGTGCCGATGCCTTGGTCAACGCTGGCGTGGCCCGCGTGGTGGCCGCCATGCAAGACCCCAATCCGCAAGTGGCTGGCCGTGGCCTGCTGCGTTTGATGCAGGCCGGTATCAGCGTGCAGAGCGGGGTGCTGGAAGCCGAAGCGCGCGCGCTGAATGCCGGTTTTATCAAGCGCATGGAGCAGGGCCTGCCGTTTGTGCGGGTCAAGCTGGCCATGAGCCTGGATGGCCGCACCGCCATGGCCAGCGGCGAAAGCCAGTGGATTACCGGCCCCGATGCCCGCGCCGCGGTGCAGCGTTTGCGTGCCCAGGCCAGTGTGGTACTGACCGGCGCCGACACCGTGCTGGCCGACGCGGCGCGCCTGACTGTACGCCCCGACGAGCTGGGCCTGAATGCCGAGCTCACGGCCCTGGCCATGACCCGGCCGCCGCTGCGTGTGCTGGTCGATGGCCGTTTGCGGGTGCCATTGAGTGCGCCGTTCTACCAGGCTGGCGCCGCGCTGGTGGCCACCTGTGCCGCCGCCTCGGCGCGGGATCGTTTTCTCGAAGAAGGCCATACCTTGCTGGCCATTCCCGGCAGCAATGGCCATGTCGACCTGCGCAAATTGCTCACCGAGCTGGCCAGCCAGGGCATCAACGAAGTGCTGGTGGAAGCCGGCCCGCGTTTGGCGGGCGCTTTTGCCCGCCTGGGCCTGGTGGACGAATACCAGTTGTTTGTCGCCGCCAAGTTCCTCGGTTCCAGCGCCCGGCCGCTGCTGGATATGCCGCTGGCGCGGATGGCCGAGGCCACGCCGCTGAAAATCACCGATATGCGCGCGGTGGGTGACGATTGGCGCATTACGGCTGTCCCCGATAAAACCAGCTGAAATCGGCCATAGCGCCCGCTGAATACGCCTACATAGATGCATTTAACGATGCATTTAACGGTGCAGGTGTGGTAAAAACGCAGCCCAGCCATGCAGATGGCTGAACGTTCTCAGGGCGGGGTGCGATTCCCCACCGGCGGTAATGGCGCGCAAGGCGCTTAGCCCGCGAGCGCTTGCAGCGGTCGGTAACGACGGCGGCAAGGTCAGCAGACCTGGTGTGATTCCGGGGCCGACGGTCATAGTCCGGATAAAGAGAGAACGGGATTGCCTGCCAGGGCGCACGCCTGCGTGTGCTCGTTCGAGACATCCCCTTCGATCCAACACGCCCTGTTTTTGATTAAACAGGAGTTCGATCCATGCATTACCGCGCTACCCCAGCGGCATCTTCATCCAAGGAGGCCGCATGTTCACCGGCATAATCGAAGCCCTCGGCACCATTCGCGCCCTTAGCCCCAAAGGCGGCGACGTACGTGTGTACGTGGAAACCGGCAAGCTTGATCTCAGTGACGTCAAACTTGGCGACAGCATCGCCGTCAACGGCGTATGCCTGACCGCCGTGGAATTGCCCGGCGATGGCTTCTGGGCTGACGTCAGCCGTGAAACCCTGGCCTGTTCGGCCTTTATCGACCTGAAGACCGGCAGCAAGGTCAACCTGGAAAAGGCCCTGACCCCCTCCAGCCGCCTGGGCGGCCACCTGGTCAGCGGCCATGTCGATGGCGTTGGTGAAGTGATTGCCCGCGAAGACAATGCCCGCGCCGTGCAATTTCGCATCCGCGCCCCGCGCGAGCTGGCCAAGTACATCGCCCTCAAGGGTTCGATCACCGTCGACGGCACCAGCCTCACGGTCAACGGCGTCAATGGCGCCGAGTTCGAGCTGACCATCGTGCCGCACACCCTGGGTGAAACCATCATGGCCGACTACCGGCCAGGGCGGCAGGTCAACCTCGAAGTCGACCTGCTGGCGCGTTACCTGGAGCGCCTGCTGCTCGGCGACAAGGCGGCTGAGCCCAATGCATCGGGCATTACCGAAAGTTTTCTGGCCGAACACGGCTATCGCTAATCACTAAGGCAAAACCCATGGCTCTTAACAGCATCGAAGAATTGGTTGCCGATATCCGTGCCGGCAAGATGGTCATCCTGATGGATGACGAAGACCGCGAGAACGAAGGCGACCTGATCATCGCCTCCGAATGCGTCACTGCAGAACACATCAACTTCATGGCCAAGCACGCCCGCGGGCTGATCTGCATGCCCATGAGCCGCGAACGTTGCGAAACCCTCAAGCTGCCGCTGATGGCGCCGCGCAATGGCTCGGGCTTTGGCACCAAGTTCACCGTGTCCATCGAAGCGGCCACCGGTGTTACCACCGGTATTTCCGCGGCCGACCGTGCGCGCACCGTGCAAGCGGCGGCGGCTAAAGATGCGGTGGCCGACGATATCGTCAGCCCTGGCCATATCTTCCCGCTGATGGCCCAGCCTGGTGGCGTACTGGCCCGTGCCGGCCACACCGAAGCGGCCTGCGACCTGGCGCGCCTGGGCGGCTTCGAGCCGAGCGGCGTGATCTGCGAAATCATGAACGACGACGGCAC